>JAREAI010000005.1:0-22702 GCA_029240435.1 Nitrososphaeraceae archaeon
CGCTATAACAAAACCTCTGGACTCTATACCTGCAATGCTTTCAACAGTAAATTTATTGAATCTATGGTATAATTCGTTTGAAATATAATGCAATGCATGCTCCGTGCGTAAAAGGGGATTGATATCCCTGAAGATAATGCCCTTCCGAGGAAAGTCTGGACAGTTGCTAATCAAGGAAAGTAAATCTATATGATTCACAGTCACATGCTGTAGCCATAGCCTTTCTGTAAAAAAGATTACTGTTAGGGCTGCTGCTTAATATAGTAATACAATAATAAGAAATAGTGTTTTAGTTTTATAAATAAACAATCAATTCATTCGGATAGCAAATTGTAAATTACTTATTGAGCAAGGTTCTATGCATTTATAGCAGTGTTGAGAGGATGTTAATTACCTTGGTTCCATCAGATGAGCATATTCGCAATCAAAGCAAAATTGCTAAGTTGATTGACTTTAACGAAGTATTTGAGCTAGTCAAGTCTACTATCTTAAAGAAATTTGATCTGCATAGAGCCGGATTAAGTCTAATTTTACAGGTTATGCCAAGCAATTTGGGAGCATATCATATCTTGGGATCGAATATAATAGTCTTAAATAAATTTGTTCTGGGAATAATTAAACAGCTTTCAAAATCCTCTGAAGACTATAATTCATATCTTTACATGGTACTAGCTCATGAATATCTACATAGCTTCGGTATAACAGATGAAAATACTGTTCGGCAAATGACATATGATTTGTGTCGAAGCTTATTCGGAGAATCGCATATATCTACCTTAATGGCCAAGGACGATCCGGCTAGTATTTTTCCACAATTAAAGAACATGACAAATCAGGCTTTTTATAAACAATTTGAAATTATACAGAATTTCGATAGAGCTAGTTTTTCTTATATTCAGTAATATAAGGAGCATGACTTCCATCTATTTAAATTGAATTCTATTACTAAATATAATATCTAAAAGATATAAATAACATCAATAACACAAATTAATTATCATGCCTATAAAGAACGGGGCAGAGTATATAGAAAGCCTTAGAGGTAGGAAAATGAAGGTATATCTATTCGGTCAGCTAGTGCAAGAACCGGTTGATCATCCTATGATTCGGCCTTCTATAAACGCGGTAGCAGAAACTTACGATCTAGCCAATGAGGAAACAGAAATTGCCTCTGCACAGTCTTCCTTAATTGGCATTAGAGTGAATAGGTTTCTGCATATAACGGAGAGCGTTACTGATGTAGTTAATCAGAATAAAATGCAGAGAAAGTTAGGACAGTTAACTGGTACCTGTTTTCAACGTTGTGTAGGAATGGATGCTCTCAATTCACTATATTCGACTACCTTTGAAATAGATGCAAAACACGGAACTGTTTATCATAAGCGTTTAATTGAATTTATAAAAATGCTTCAAAGGGAAAATTTGATGATAGGTGGCGCGATGACTGATGTAAAAGGAGATCGTAGTCTATCACCGTCACAGCAAGAAGATCCTGATATGTTTGTCCACGTTTCTAAAAGAGATGATAAAGGCATATACATAACAGGTGCAAAAGCGCATCAAACTGGATGTATCAACTCCCATTGGATTTTAGTTATGCCTACAATGAGACTCCAAGCACAAGACAGTGAGTATGCTATAGTGGGAGCTGTGCCTGCTGATGCTGAAGGCATAACATACATCTATGGTAGACAATCTTGTGATACAAGAAGTATGGAAGAAGGTGATATGGATGCAGGAAATGCTAAATTTTCTGGGCAAGAAGCGATGATAATATTTGATAATGTCTTTATACCAAATGAGATGATATTCATGCAAGGCGAGTATGAGTTTGCCTCTATGCTCGTCGAACGATTTACCTGTTATCATAGGAGAAGTTATGTATGCAAGACAGGACTTGGAGACGTCCTTATTGGAGCATCTGCAGCAATTGCCGACTATAATGGAGTAGCAAATGCTTCGCACATAAAAGACAAATTAGTAGAAATGACACACTTGAATGAGACGATTTTCGGTACAGGCATTGCTTCTTCGTTTCAATCACACAAAACGACCGCTGGTAATTATCAAAATGATGACATGCTAGCCAACGTTTGTAAACATAATGTGACAAGATTTCCTTATGAACTTAGCAGGCTTGCCCAGGATATTGCCGGCGGATTAATGGTGACAATGCCCTCTGAACAGGACTTTAGAAGTCCAGAAGCTGGTCCATTGCTGGAAAAATATTTAAAAGGAAGAAAGGGTGTTTCAACTGAGAATAGAGTAAGAGTATTGCGGCTAATTGAGAATATGACTCTAGGCAGAAATGCCGTAGGTTATCTTACAGAGTCAATGCATGGTGCAGGTTCGCCACAGGCTCAAAGAATCCAAATTGCACGTCAGATGCAATTAGAATACAAAAAGAAACTTGCCAAGAACCTCGCTAACGTTGAAGAAGGTGAAGCCAACGGTCTTACTAATGAGCAGTCGGATTATTTTGATAGAATATTTGGTAAAATTAAAACAAAAGTAAGTGAACAATAATATTATAGAAATTGCGCCTCAAGGTTGATATAATTTCTTCCGATTATAAAGGAAGAATTATTTACAAGTTGTATACTTGTTAATGTATAGTAGGAGGTAAGTGAGGAAAATATGGGACATACAACAGAGGATCCTACCTGGAAGATTTTCAGAATTATTCTGCATAATGGCAAAGACGGTATTCTTCAGTCCAGTCTCTGGAAAAAGCTTGAGACGACTAGCCGTTCTGGTTCTAGGCTAGCAATAAAACTCGAAAAGCAATCACTTATTAAGCGAGAGAGAATCCTCGAAAAAGGACGGTGGACCTACAAACTTCTTCCGAACGAAATACCTGTTGATACCGATTCTATCGATAAAGCGCCATGTCTTACGTGTCCAGTAGAGCACATGTGTTCTGAGGATAGTTATTATAGTCCTAACAGTTGTAATCTAATTCAAGATTGGCTTTTATCGTCTATTAACAATTCATCTCTACTAACATATAGCGCTGAAATTCACGAGGAGAATAAGCAAGCTGCAGAAATATCCATGAGCCAACCTAAACCCTCGGCAAAAGGTCATCCAAAGCGAGCAACAAAAAGTAACAAAAAATGAAGCTTTCCCAGGCTAGAAGAGATTATTATCGCAAACTTGCAAAAAATGATGGATATAGAAGTAGGTCAGCCTATAAACTAAAGCAATTAAATAATTCCTATCATATCTTTAAATCACACAATAAAGTAGTCGATCTCGGTTGTGCCCCAGGTGGATGGTTGCAGGTTCTGGAAGAAGAAATTGGTAATCAAGGAAAGATAATTGGTATAGATCAAAAGGAAGTACTTCCCTTAAAATTTGCAACAATTTTGCAAGGTAGCATTGAGGATCCTTACATTGTAGAAAAGATTATAGAAGTTCTAAATGGTCGTGCAGATGTTGTGTTATCTGATCTCGCTCCGAATGTCAGTGGGATCTGGGATATCGATCATGCCAGACAAATTTCTCTTACAAGGAGTGCCCTGACTATAGTAAGAAAACTGCTAAGGAAAAACGGCTCCGCAATTTTCAAGGTATTTGAAGGAGAAATGCTTAAACAATTGAAAGAAGACTTGGCGATACATTTTGAAAATGTACATTATTCTAAGCCAGATGCTAGCAGAAGAGAGAGTAGCGAGTTATATATGATCTGTTTGAATTTCAGAAGTTAAGACATAATGTATTTTCCTTAATCACCAAATAAGAGTTTTAATTCCTCAAGACTTAGTTTTGACCCGGAGTCCATTTTTTTCTTGGCTTCTTCCTTGAGCTTGAAAAGTGTATCTTTTGGGAGAGCCTTACCATATTCTTCTCTCTGTCTTTTCCTCATACTGGCCATATAATCAAGACGTCCATTGATTTTTTCTAATTGCAATAGATCTTCATTGTACTCTTTGAGGTAAATTTCGCGCTCCGCAGGGAGCTGCCGTTTCAAATCAAAGAGCTCGTTAATAACATTGTTGATTTCTGAAATTTTCCGTTGTAATGATCGAAGTTCCTCATCAAGTAAATTTAACGAATTTCTGAGATTTTCGGACTCTTTATCAAATTCTCTCATCTGATCTTTGATAATTCGGATCGCCTTTAGTGCTTCAATTTTCATTGAAGTCTCTTTTATGGAAGAAAGTATCTCATTCTTTTCTCGTGGACTTTTATATCGTTTTTCGTCAAGCGTTTTCTGCAGTATATTAAGTGATTGAAACAAATGTCCTTCCGCGTCAGAAGATACTCTAGATTCCATCATGCTAAGGAAATCCTTTGATTGGGAAATCTTCTCACTTATTGAAAGCAGCTGAGAATTTTTGGATTGAACTTCAGATCTGATTTGTTTAGTTCGCTCTAAGAAATTATTGAGATTGTACTTTTCGACGTGTATACTATTATTTATGGATCGAAACCTGTTCCTCTCAATATCAATTATTTTCTCGCTTAATTCTTTTAATCGACCTGATATGTGACGCTTTAAAGTAACTAGATCATCCCATCCTAAGTTTTCTATTCTAGCAGATGGATTTTGATCTGTTGTGGTCAACTTGATTGTTTCCGTCATTATGTAAGGTTTTTATTACATAAAAGTATACTGATAAATATATAACAGAGATGCTTGTATTGTTTACAAGGTAAATCATAATCAATATATTCAAAATCTCATTAGTTGATATATTATTTTTATTTGGTTATCTATGTGCTCTTGATATTAGAAGACTATTAAAAAATTAGATAATAATTATTGCTGTTAAGAAAAGGGCCTTTGCTATATGCTAGCGCATACAGCGTCTTTGCTGACTCATATAGCTTTGTTGAGCCCTCGGGCCTGCACAGTTCTAAGCTACTAGACGTGAATTCTGACTCATATTCCAATATGAACTGATTTGTTATTTCTTCATGTATTCAGATTATGCCGGTATATAACTAGCCACTTTTAGGTTATGGGGCTCCTCTTAAGTTGTTGATACATCTTTTCAAACTATTATTGATAAAATAGATTTCATATATAATATCCTGGTCTTATTATCAAAAGAAGAAAATGCCAATGAACCTAATTGAAATATATATATATATCACTGAAATTGTTATGAGATACTAAGACAATAAAATAGAGGAGATCTCAATATTTATGAAGAGCAGTTATGGTATGAAAATCTTTATTGCTGATTCTAATCTTTCTTCTTTTCCACACGATCTAATTAATTCTCGTAATTTTTGCTGAGGTTTTCCATTTTTTATTAAAGATCTTGCAATATCAACGCCTTCCTGAAAATCCCGAGCAACCTTTGCAATTACCAGAGCTGCGGAGGCATTCAAAACAACTATGTCTTCTTTTTCCTGATTGGCTACGCCGAATATAACTTGAAGAGTATCTCGAAGTGATTCTTCTTTCGAGTTGACTATGATCTCGCTTTGTTTTGCGACCTGCATATTAAGCATTTTTGGATGAAGTATGATTCGCTTTATTTGACTATCACTAATCCACAAAATATCGTTTTCGCAAGTATTAGAAAGTTCATCAAGTCCATCATGAGAATGAACTACCATGGCATCATTTAAGCCAGTATTTTGTATAGCGTGGGCGATAGGTTCCAACAAATATGTTCCAAAAACTCCTATGACCTGTCCTGTTATATTAGTACAAGGATTACTTAAAGGGCCAGCAATATTGAACACAGTCCTTATACCAATTATATTTCTAGCTGCGGCAACCCTTCTTAGAGCTGGGTGAAAATTAGGAGCATACAAAAAACCAATCCCGACATTTTCTATAGCGCTACATACCTTCTCAGGAGAGGATTGCAAGTCAAAACCAATATAATCTAGAAAGTCTGCACTTCCGCAGAATCCTGACACTGAACGGTTTCCATGTTTTGCTATCTTCACACCTGCTGAGCTAGCTACTATTGCAGCTGCAGTGCTGATGTTAAATGACTTTATTGCATCTCCTCCGGTCCCACAGGTATCAACTAGAGGACCAGTTATCTTAGGTGAGATTCTTATTGCATGTCGCTTTATTGTTTGAAGGATAGCTCTAATCTCTTCAGATGTTTCGCCTTTCATGGACATAGCGACTAAGAAGGATGCAATGGCAGCTTCAGAAAGTTTACCTTCAAGAATGGAATTTACAGTTTGATGAACCTCTTCTTCAGACAATTCGGATCTTGAAACTAGTTTTCGAAGTACAGGACGAATATCAAAATAGTCAGTACTCATCTCTTTACAATAGAAACAAAATTAAAAAGTAGTTTTTTGCCTTCCTTTGTCAACACTGATTCTGGATGAAATTGTACTCCTTCAACCAAGTATTGTCTGTGTCTGATTCCCATTATTTCGCCATCATCCAATGCCCATGCGGTCACCTCAAGACAATTAGGAATAGTTTTTGAATCAACTACCAATGAATGGTAACGAGTAGCCTTAAAAGGATTCTCTATGTTTTCGAATAGCCGATCCGAATTGTATCTAATATAACTTGTTTTTCCATGCCTGGATATTTTGGCATTTATTACTCTTCCGCCAAACGCATCCACGATTCCTTGGTGTCCAAGACATACTCCAAGAATGGGTATCTTTGAGCCAAAATTAGTTATAATGTCAGAACACATTCCAAAATATTTCCTATCAGATGGGTGTCCAGGACCTGGTGATATGACAATGGCATCTGGATCCATTCTATTAATAGAGTTTAGTGTAATCTTATCATTTCGAATTACCACAGGTTCAGTATGCAGCTCTCCCAAGATTTGGGCCAAGTTATATACAAACGAGTCATAATTATCTATAATGAGAATTTTCAAATACCATCATCGATCTAAAGGCTATTATTACTATAGGTAAAACATAATATAATTCAAACCGCTTGACTCCCGCATAAACTGCGGTTACATTGATTTTCACGTTATATAAAGATACGTAAGAGTATGCTTTGTTGATCATTCATGAATCTACTTTCGAAATTAATGCAGACAAATAAAGAAGAGTTTTAGATCATATATAACAGCTAGATTAGTAACTAGACAGATTATGGTAAAACAATGTGCTTCTAATAGTTTAACATTAAATGACGGTAAATATTAAAATTAGGTTAACATATTTTAAATTCAATCATACTTAGGGATCGATTTGGCTAAGATATTTATTAATGGTTATGGAAATATTGGCCGTCGCCTTGCGTCCGCGCTTTCTCTTGACAAAGAAATTCAATTTGTCGGAATAGCAAAATATACGGCAGATGAGAAAACTAAAGAAGCTTTAGAAAACCGCTTTAATGTTTATGTTCCTAAAGATATCATAAACAAGTTCAAAGAGAAAAATTACGATATTGCTGGTACGCTGACAGAAGCGATTAATGAAAGCGATTTAATTATTGATGCAGCGAAAGACGGTGCTGGATACGATAATAAAAAAAATCTATATGAGCCGATGAACAAGAGGGCTATTTTTCAGGGTGGTGAAGAAAGACATGGTGACAGATCGGTAGCTGAAATGATTCATAATTCCAGAGTAAATTATGATAAGGCACTAGGCAAAAAGTATGTCATTCAAGGGAGCTGTAATGTTTCTGGTATGGGAAGAATTATACAACCATTACTAGAAAAATTCGGAGACGAAATCAGAAGGTTCGATGTCTCTCTTATCCGAAGATGGGCTGATCTTGAAGATTCAAAAGAAGTAAAGGATTCTATTGAGTGGGATAAAAATCCTCACCATCAAGATGACGTCAAAGATTTTATTCCTTCAGTTAATCTCTATGTAGATTCCTTTAAAGTTCCGTCTAGGATGATGCATCTACATCACATGTTAATACATTTTAAAGGGAAGGCTCCATCTAGGGATGAAGTAATCGAAACATTTAGGAAGGAATTCGGGGTAGCCATATTAAACTCAGCAAAAGGAACAGCAGACATCAGAAAAAAAGCTTTCCAATTAGCATTTCAACATGGCGACACTAATATGATTCATATTCATACAGAAGTGCTCAAGGTTCAGGATGATCTTCTAAAGATTTCATATTCAGATGATCAAACTGGGATGGTAATTCCTGAGAACTACATGCTTATTCAATCAATGATTCATGGATGTAGCCGAGGAGAAGCAATCAAAAAGACAGATAATTTATTTCAAATTACAAGAAAAAGAAGCCTCTTAGAAGAAGAATTCAGGTAGAAATAGTAATGAAGATAAAAAATCATGACTTTTTACTCTTACAATCTTTTTTAGGACTCCAATACTTAAATCAGAGCATTTTAGTCAGTCAAAAAGCACTAATCAATACAGAAGCTTTAATTAAAGGACATTGCCCGAGGTTTAGGCAGAGAGAATAATTTGGGTTATTTACGAAAGGATTATGTTCTTGACAAATTCGTCATAGTTCCCAAACTCACAGATGAAACAATACCAAATGAAAAATCTTCGGATACTAGGTGTCCTTATTGTCCAGGCAATGAGTATATGACAGAGCCAGCCTTGATTTCTTTAGTTGCAAAAGATGGAATGCTTCAACGTTTGTCTGATAGTGATGAAAACGTTGTTGGAGATTGGTGTGTCAGGGTCTTCCAAAGCAGTACTCCCGCTGTAACAAAGAATTCTACTACAATCTATACTGATAAGCCTCTCTATAGCGAACCTGCTTACGGCTATCATCAAGTCGTTGTTGCTTCACCCGAGCATGATCAGAAATTATCTCAGATATCTGTAGACCAATGGGCAAATGTCTTGCTGGTTATCCAAGATAGGGTTAGATGGTTATACACACAAAAAAGCGTATCTTATGTTTGTATATTTGTCAATAGCGGACATATGGCAGGAACCCCTTACGATCATCCTCACTTAAACGTATTAACTTTCTCTGCCATCCCTCCGACAATTGAGTTAGAAGCGGACGCTTCTCATAAATATATGAATGAAAATGGAATTTGTCCTGCGTGCAGTATAATTTCTATAGAATCGAGTGGTCCAAGACAAATATTAGATACCGAGAGCTTCCTTACCTTCTCCCCATGGGCACCTACTTATCCGTTTGAATTCTGGATATATCCAAAGCGACATACTACTGCATTCTCAAAAATAACTCAAAAAGAAATAAACGATCTAGCATTAATGCTACGCGCCACTTTAGGAGGAATGTCAAAAGCACTTAAAGATGCTCCGTTCAATCTTGTTTTCCATTTGGCTCCAGAAAAAAAGAATAGTCGTCAGATTCATTGGCACATAGAAGTTTATCCACAACTTAATATGTGGTCAGGATTAGAGCGAGGTTTTGGAGTTTACATTAATGATATACTACCAGAAAAGTCTGCAGAAGTTTTAGGTTCCTCATGTAGAAGAGAGTTAGCTGAACTTGTTGGAATTATTTAGGTACGACATGATTACTTAGCAAAATGAAAGTTAATGCCAAAATTAGAAACCTGGGTAGCCATTGGATCATTAGGAATGTGTATTATGTTTATAGCGCTAATATTATCATTTTTTAACTTTCTTCTAGGACCAAAAGGTAACGGTCCAGACGTTTATGTCGATCCAACAGGAGTAATGATCCAATTGATTTCAATATCGGGAGCAGCTATTTTAATTCTTGCAGGTACTGTTTTTGGACTTACGAAATCTTATGGTACCATTCACGCTGCAATCATTTTGATAACAACAGGCATAATTTTGATAGTGGGCATGATTGCTGCATGGACGTTACTTCTGAAAATTAATGAACAGTTCGTTGGTGGCGGAATCGATATTATTCCTTATATTTTTATAGTTGCTGGTATGGGCATTGCAACTCTAGGCATCTATTTATTCAAAAAATCAAAAAACTATCGAAATTTAGAAGTCGAAATTCATTGAATGAGAAACATAATCAATTAGATATCAATTTATCGAGAAATCTTCTCCCAATCAAGATATCAAAGGAGATGCTAGATAATATTTTTAGTTTGGCTAAATCACAAAATAGCCCTGTCTTATCCATCGTCATTGGAACCAAACCCGATTTTTATAAACAAGCACCAATTGTGGTAGAAGCGATAAAAGAGAAAGTACCTGTATTTGTTATAGACACTGGTCAGCATTTTGACGAATTGTTAGGTTTTGGTATAAAAGAATTCGATTTAGAAAATACTGTTGGCTGCAATTTGCAAATTCGTGGGGATCTGATGGAGAAAGCGAGCGAACTGATTCTTAAATTTGGATCGTTTGGAAGATATTGTATGAATCAATTCGGCATAGATTTACAATTGCTTCCAGTCGTCCATGGAGATACCCTGGTTGCTGGAATCGCTCCTCTGGCTTGGGTTTTTGGTATGGGACAAAAGGTAGCACAGAATGAGGCTGGATTGAGATCAATGAGTCCGCAGGCAATGAAGCATTTAAAAATTCATCAAGAACCGACCAAAAGTATTATTGAACAGTTCATTGCGGATCAATTTCAAGGTGAATGGTTTCTAGCAAGAGAAGAACCATTTCCGGAGCAAATTGATACATGGATTTGTTCTGCAGGAACAAAATATTTTTTTGCGCCAACACAGCTCAATAAAGATAATCTTGTTAGGGAAGGATATCCTGAAGAATTAATTTACGTGGTAGGTAATTCAGTAGTTGACGCAATCCACTTAAAACGCAGACAGAAATCTCCGGAGAGTATATTTGACATTTATCCAAAATTAGAAAATGGCCAATGGATAAGAATGGATATACATAGGCGTGAGAATCTTACCCGTCATAGATTTACTTCTATCATCAACGGACTTATCAACCTGATAGAAAAAACAGAACACAAAGTCGTCCTTGTAATGCTCAATGCTACCGCCTCTGCTTTGAAGTCATATAATTTGCAAGAAAAATTATATAATCTTTCTATAGATTTCCCCGATAAGTTTATCATAACCCCATTATGGAGAGAGTACGCACACGTCATTGAATTTCTCGATAGCGGGCATTGCTGGGCAGAAATGACTGACTCAGGCTCTATGCAGGAAGAGCTGATGTATTTCCCCGAAGTCTTATCATTGACCGTGAGATTAAATACTGACAGACCGGAAACGATATTTGAAGCAAAGAGCAACATCCTTATTCCACCCGTAAATCCGTCTTGGATTACCTCTATGGTTAGTGAAGCATTTGATAAAAATCACAGTTTAGGTTTCAATTTAAAGAATAAAAAACCCCTTTATGGACAGCCCGGAAAAGTATCGAGGAATATTGTGAGCATCATTAAGAAGGAGTTTGAAAATGGCAATGCAAGCTTTTATCCGTGGCTCCATCAAAGAATAAATCTCTGGAAAGAGAATCATGGGTTAGATTATTTATAAGACTGTTGACATAATGCCTCTCTCCGTTATATGTTTTCATCAATAACCAAAAAAACATCATGTTGTCGTTGGCTATACTTTTCTTTAAAAGGATACTAAATCATTGTCTCAACGAAAAATATCCTTGTAATTGGAAATTCAAAGTAAAAAACATTTCAAGACAGAGATACTTATTATTATTCTCCTATATCTTACCCAATTTTCTAACATATTTTTTGTATACCTCAAGATAAGATTTCTTATCACCTATATCAACAAAGCCTGATGATCCTATTCTAAATCCTTTTACAATCCTCTGTTGTTCAAGAGCCTTCCTTACTGCGTCGTCCATTCCGAATGCACTTGAGTTGGGAATAAAGTTAAGGAATGACGGCTCTATAACATAACAGCCAATGTTAATTAGACCACTAACCTCAGGTTTTTCTCTCCAACTGATGATTCTATCCTCTTTTCCGTCAACATCTATAAAACCGTACTTTAGATTTGTCTTATAAGATAATAATGCCATCGAAACCAATGCTTTCGACTCTTTATGCGCATCTATCATCTTTTGAAGATTGAATTCGTAGATTGAATCTCCGTACAAACATACAAAAGTCTCATTTAACAATTTTTCTGCGCTTTTCAATTGTCCTGCTGTAGCCAAGGGTCTTTCTGATTTAGCATATTGTATCTTCATGCCAAATCTACCTCCATCTTCAAAATAGTCCTCTATTATTCTGTGAAGGTAACTTACGCAAATAACTATTTGATCTATACCATTATTCTTTTTTAGCCATTCAAGTATGTGCTCAAGAAGTGGCTTATTTCCTATGGGCAGCATAGGTTTAGGAATGAAAAAAGTATATGGTTGCAATCTGGTTCCCAGACCGCCAGCAAGGATTACTGCTTTCATATCTCATCGTCATATTTAATGACAGCTATATAAGGTAGAATAACGTAGAATTATTACATCTCAATAAATGTTTAATATTTTTTTTATTTTATTCAAAACGTCCTTCGGTTCTGTGCCAAAGATCATGATCATGGGCTCTTTACCAAACTCTCCTTTGTGATAAACAATTTCTGCGGCAGGATTAGTTAATAGTGCGGTCTTGATACCCCAAAATATTGTCTTACCTTCTTTTTTCTTCAAACTCATGGGTTCCGTAATTCTTTGATATTCAGAAATTTCAAATAAATGTTTAGCGATTTTTACTAATTTTTTATTATATCTTATGTTCATAGCGCATCTCATGGAGCGATTGATAGTCATATAGGCTAGGACTGCAGATGCAACATGTTTTGAGGCACCAAATTCTATATTTGAAACAGGTCTAGCAATCTTACCAATTCTAACTATTCTACCTCTTACTCCAGCAATATCGGAGGTATCAACGGCATCAGGTAGAGCGTAGGCTATATTGGATTGTGTTTCAGGTAGCAATTCTGCTATTCCGTTCATTGCCTCGATTTCAATGGTTGCTAGTTGAAGCTCTTTTATTACATGATATCGGCTTGCGTCTACATACAAATCAGAAATGGGGTTGGTAACTACAAGACCTTTTCCCAATTTTAAGGCATTTTCAATAGATTTATGTACATACTGATTTGCAATCTTACATGCATCAACCAGTTGGAAACCCCTTGCTAAAAGAGCTGTGATACAAGCTGAAAAGTTACACCCAGAACCATGAGATTCCTTGACGGCTATTCTAGTATTAGATAGTTTGTACACTGTCTCTTTTCTGTGGAACAAAATATCTGTGACCTTGTTTCTATTTGAGTGTCCCCCTTTTATTATAATGTTCTTTACACCTAGTTTTTTTATTTTTCTTGCCGCTTCAATCGCATCTCCTTCAGATTTGATTTTGATGCCAGCTAATTTCTCTGCCTCTATTAGGTTTGGGGTAATTAGAGTTGCAATGGGAACTAATTCAGAGACAAATGACTCAAAAGCATTATCTAAGAGTAATTTCGATCCGCTTCCCGCTGCAAAAATCGGATCTAATACGATGGGAATTTTTGTACGTATCAATAAATCATGAATAGAATGAATGATTTCCTTTCTGTGAACCACCCCTATTTTTATTGCATCTGGAGGAATATCTGACATAATAGATTGAATCTGTTTTCTGATGATATCGTCAGGGAGGTCATATACGCTGGTAACCTCTCGAGTATTTTGGGCAGTTATAGCAGTAATTGCGGTACAGCCATATACACCAAGAGCAGAAAATGTCTTAAGATCAGCCTGTATTCCTGCTCCTGCACCTGAATCACTTCCCGCAATTGACAATGCAACTCTTGGCATAATTGGCTTATAGCCATATACGCCTATTCAGTTTATCGGCTAATTCCGATGATTTTTATTTATGACAATTTTCTTGATTCTTCGGTGTTTTGCTTTCATTTGCCTTCAAAATTATTCATTAATTATAGTGAACAGTTCAATTTATCTGAATGAAAACATTTTCTATTGATGTTGTATAATATTATTGGCGGCTATAGAAAGAATAAGCATATCCATATTTACCATGTTTTGAATTGCATATCTATATAAAGACATATCAACAGCATAATGCTACAGATAGGACAATTTCCGTGTAATAATTATTCACAGTTATTATATGCCTTTTTTGTCTTTAAAAGGAGGCACGAAAACAACACTGTATTACACATCGGAATAGTTCATGATATACTCGAACTCTTATAAACTATATTAATTAAATGCTTATTTGTATATTAACTAAATGATACTACTACTTCTCAGGGAATATGTCTGAAAAACAGAACAATAAAAGTGAAAAGTCCCAAGTATCTTAGTTGTAGTTCTAATAAAATCATTTCAATTTTGAACTAATATCAATGTGAAGAAAGTAAAAAAACACATGCACAAATGCAGTGTGAAAATTATTCTATAAAAGACAAAGATCGACCTTGCATCAGTTGCGGGATTATTGATGTACTCATCTTCTGTTTATACTCACTTTTTTATAATAGTTATTTGATTAACTTTTATAGTCTGTAAATTCAATCGTCAGTAATCACTGAAGCAGCCATTTTTCAGACTTCTACATAACACGCATATAATGTGAGAGACTTTCTCAAAAAGATTAAAAGGATGGCAAAATAAATCAGCTAGAGAGCTATGCGCATAGTTGCAATAGGAAGTAGAGTATTTGTTACTAGTTTTCAGCTTGCAGGTGTACAAGGAATTAAAGCTGATTCTTCATCAGATGCGCTCACTTTAATTAATAAAATAGGCGTCAACAATGATATTGGCCTAATATTATTAAGCGACGATCTAGGAAGAGAAATAAGAAGTCAGCTTACAGACATACGAGCAAAAAAACCTATTCCATTGATTTTTGAACTCCCTTCTTCTGGTAGCACGAAACAAAAGGTTGACTATAGAGCTTTGTTAAAACAAATTCTTGGCGTTTAAATTTTCTTTCTTTGATTATAAGTCTATAAATACTGAAAATCTTTTCATACTTTGACTATAATAAATAGAAATGACTACTTATAAGAAACGTCTCAAAATTTTGCTTATTATCTCTTTGTTGGCAGGATTTATTGCTACTATACTTTCCGTCACATTTAATTCATATACCTTTTTGCTGATTTCTCTTTCCAACTTCAGCTTGGCAGCTTTTTTTGGTTATAGCTATTGGAAATATGATAATGACGCCAGATTACAAAGAAAATAGAACCAACATAGAAGGGCACTAACCAAGCAGTAGTATAAATATTGCAATTATTCCTAACGAACCAAATAGAATAATTGTAGCTTTCCACATTCCTACACTCGCATTTTCACTGATATCCCACATACCACCCCTGGAGTCATGCCGACCGTATTTTTGCTTAATTTGCTCATAGCTATAGATGTACTCAAAATCGGCAGAGGGGGTCCATTCTCTTTTGTGCAGACTTCCATATGACATATAATATGACGAATTGTCATAAGTTTTTCTTGACATCTCATCAGAGAGGACTTCATATGCTTCAACAATCTGCATGAATTTTTTTTTTGATTCTTCGGAATTTCTATTTTTATCGGGATGATACCTTAGCGCTAATTTACGGAAGGATTGTTTTATTTCTGCTCGAGTGGCAGTTTTTTTTATTCCCAATATGTCATAGTATGTTGGCACTTCGTGTATAACATAATATGATGTAAATAATAATTTTTATATCTATCTTATAAGATGGATAGGCTCTCCTAGTTCTCTAAATCAGAAACCAGATTTTATTAAAATTATAATAAATGCGGACGTAGAATGAGAAGTTAATGAATTCTATCGCTGCAATGGAGTTAGAAATTGGGTATCAAGTACAAGATCTACCAAAATTGATTCAACCAAATAAAATTAACCCTGATTGTTGTTTATTTATTGGCTCAGGAGATTCTTTTGTTGCTGGCTTGATTGCTCATTATGCCTCTAAAAGAAGAGCAATAAGTTGTAACCCGATGGAATTTCTCCTAAATCCCTGCATTGCATATAAACGTCAAATCTATATCATATCCATTTCCGGAAAAACATATGCAAACGTATTATCTTCAAAAGTTGCGAGAAAGCATAAAATAAGAACAACGGCAATAACCAGAACACCGGAAAGCATCCTTGCGAAATATTGTGATGACATTATCAAACTAAGCTACAAGTCTACCGGCGTTTTAACATCAGGAACTATAGGTTTTACTTCATGCATGTTGAGCTGTCTTTCTTTACTATCAGATGTAAAAGAACTTAATTATATAGATAAAATTTATTTTCAAGCAAAAGTCGAAGCGGATGGCTTGCTAGAGAAGCATTCTACGGATACCTCATCTTTTATATTTCTTGGTGATGGCCTATTATTCCCTGTTGGAATTTATGGTGCATTAAAGGTAAATGAGATTTTTGGTTCCAAATCGTATGCATATACGGTTGAAGAATTCTGTCATTCTCCCATATTTAGTATCAGACCGAGAGACAATATTATAATATTTGATAACGGTGGCTATGACAAAAACAAAGCCCGAGTTTTATGTAAAAGACTTCATAATATTAGTCATTCGTCACTATATGTAGATCTTAACAACCTTACTGTGATGGAAGCAGTGTTAAAGTCTATCTTCTTGACACAATTTCTCATGCTGAAGATAGCCAAAAGAAATGGATTAAAAGACTGTTTTTTCATATGTAATAAAGGACTCCTCAAGCTTAGCTCAGATTTCATTTACAAGTAATCGACAGAATGTCTTTAACCAAATACTGAATATGAAAGCATAGACAGAAGACTTTCCACAATATCATAAGCAAGATGGAAGAATTTTATATATATATCTTGAATTTCAGTCTGTAAATACTACCATAACGCAATACATATGCAAACAGAATTACAGTAAGAGATGGGACCCATCTGATGAAAATTACCTTAAATCTGCCAGATCATCTCCTCCAATACGAAATCCCTTGGGCGCTAAAGGTTTTCTTCCCATGAAGCCTTCCTGTTTTGAATGCCAGAATTTGACTTCAGTCTCTCCAGCTTTCCAACACAGCCATACTTCCTCATCAAATCTCATTGAAGGAAAATCTAATAATCCTTCATCAACACTTTTTATCATTACTCCCGTACTTTCCAACTGTTCGATTGCTTTATAAAGATTAGAAACAGCAACATTTAGAGTTTGTTTCTTTTTAATGAATGGCTCAAAGGACGAACCTGATTCAACTAATCTCTGCAATTCATCTTGCAATTCAACTATGTGTTTCTTCTGTATTAAAATAGTATTAAAACGGCGTATAATGTCGGGCAGAATCTTGTTTGCATCCTGAGGTGTAAATAATCTAAACATCAGATATAGAATTATTTTTACATATAATTTATGTATTGTCTCCAGAGATTAGTGTCTATTAGATCTCCTTTTCGTATGCTGGTGGTGGATTCTCTGTCCACTTTTGTAGTTCGGTGGAATGGTTGCATTAACTCTATCTAGGTCGCCTAATCCATGCGGATAGTTTTCCCATGTGTTTGATCTGCCAAATAGATTATCTAGTTTTGCGGAGGCCAATAAAGAGAATTTGTTTAACACAAGATGCAATGCTTCATGACTTATCAAAGAAGAGGCTATTTCTGCGATTCTTCCTTCGTTATGATATTCTTGCCAAGAGCTGTAATTCGCTATAAAGGCACGAGATTTTCCGTAATAAGTGACAAACATTAATCCTCTTTTTCCAACCATACCCTTGAGCCTGAGATCCGCGACCATATATATCACTAAAGAATAACATATAATTTCTCTAAGATAAGATTAAGATTGTCATAGGAAGATTAGTTAAATATGTTTAATATTAATAAAAAAAAGTTCTTCTGTAGGAAGAAAAGTCAAATATATTATGATTTTTCTAAAGTAAATAACATTTTTCCTTTGTCCTTTCGAAATAATATTGCAAATTTATTGAAAGTCAATATTCGCTAGCAAAAATTATTTAAAAATTTTCATAGTATTACCTTGACAAATAAATAAAGTGGCAATCAAGGAATCTCTTCAGAATTTTTTATAGCTAGCAATTTGTACTTTAGGATTAGAAACAGACAGTTTCATATACTATATTAAAATAACAACGGATATCGGATATAGGCAACAACATCTTTGATCCACATACGTATTGCTAGGTAATGTAAAAATAACTTTGAACGTGCCAAGCATAATACAAATGTATATGTTCTTTTTATCATTCTTATATTAGGAATCTTCTTTATTGTCGCTTTTGCAAATGGCTATTACTCTAGTAATTATTTTAATTATCGAATAAGTAATGTAAGAATTAATTATATTTATGTATCACTACAACATTATTGGCAATAATTACTAATCGGATGTCATTAGAAAGAAGACATCATGAATACCATTCGTTGAGGTATGCACTCGGTGCCTTAGAGTCAGCGATTATGTCTGTGCAGCCTGAAATTCTTATAAGAAGAGCCTTAGAACTAAGGGATTCCAAGCTATCAATATCCGATATCAGAGGTAATAAAGCTGAATTAGACATAGATAATTTCAAATCCATTTTCGTAGTTGGCGCAGGAAAAGGAACAGCTAAAATGGCAAAAGCTCTTTGTCATATTTTAAAAGGAAAAATTACTCATGGAGCAATAAATGTTCCCTATGGTAACAAGACTCATCTTGATTCTATAGACATAACCGAAGCCAACCATCCTATACCTGACGAAGCAGGCGTTGAAGGTACAAAAAAAATCATTAATATCCTGAAAAAAACGCATAAATCGGATTTGGTTTTTGTGCTAATTTCTGGAGGCGGATCTGCACTTATGCCGTTTCCTGTTAGCGGTCTCAAATTAGATGATAAGATAAAAATTACATATAAAATGTTGGCTTCTGGAGCTTCCATTGACGAAATTAATATTGTTCGTAAACATCTATCATTGATCAAGGGAGGACAGCTAGTAAGATTTGTCAAAAGAGGATGCACAATATTTTCCTTAATCTTATCTGATGTCATAGGAGACAATATAGCGACAATTGCCTCGGGCCCGACAGTACCTGACAATTCCACCTTTAAGGACGCGGCATTCATACTACAGAAATATCATATATTTGACAATAATACTTTAGAAAAATCATCGATATTTACCATAGTAAAGAAGGGTGTAGAAGGGTCAATTGACGATACTCCAAAGCCCGGAAACTCTCTCTTCAATAATGTGTATAATTTTTTAATAGGTAATAATACAATGGCATGCAACAAAGCCGTTGAATCCCTAAGAAAAAATAATATCCAAGTAATACATCTTGGCTCCTCTTTTAAAGGTCAGGCAATAGATTTTGGAAAATTGCTTGGAAGATTAACAACCGATTTTGCCATTTCTTCGCTTCCAATTGCTTTTGTACTTGGAGGCGAAACAACCGTGAAATTAAATAAGAGAAGAGAGAACGGTAAAGGAGGAAGAAATCAAGAAGCAATTTTATCAGCAGCAATGAAGTGCCGGTTTGAGGATAGAGATGATATTACCATAGTCTCTATGGGAACCGATGGAATAGATGGTAATTCAATGGCAGCAGGCGGTCTCCTGACTCCTAAAACTCTATATTTAATTCAAAAAATGAATATTAATCTAAAAAAATATCTAACAAACCACGATAGCTTTACTGCTTTAAAAAAAATAAATTCGTCCTTAATTAGTGGACCCACAGGTACTAATGTAAATGACATTGCAATTATTTGCATAATGAAGAAGAATCTTAAATCGGATAGATGATGACTATTCGTAATCTCATGTGAATTAGTGATGTAATTAGGGTACCTTTTTTAATAAAAACGCCTGTACCTCAATGAATTTACCTATTTTTTAGCAGCTAACTGAGCCAACTATTGCTAACTCTATATCGATATTGATATAATTCTTAGAATAATGTCTTTTAAAATTTAAAAACGCTAACTCAACATCTTATCGTATATATATGGCTACAATTATTGACACAGACAGAAACATTATCCATATTTTTTCTTTATTCTGCAAATACACTACAAAAAGTCAATTTTTCGTTCATTTAAAAGAATAATTGAAATTCTTTTATATATATAGTAAATTTTAGTTATATGTAAATATTTAAGAATTATTATTCTCCATATTACTGATAATGCTATGTAGACTATCGAACAAACTTTGATAATACTATATAATTTTATTTCTATCAGTTATTCTTTGGAGGCTTTGAAAACATATTGTTAGTGTTCGTATGATAAGTTACTAATAATCGAGGATCTTTCTGTCTTCCAGTAAGTATACCAACAACGACATCATCTTTTTTAATAATACCTTCATTTCGGAGCTTGCGGACGCCCGCTGGAACGGCACCAGATGCCATTTCACAATCAAAGCCATTTAATCCAACAACTGACATTCCGTCACTCATTTCTTTATCATTGACTTGGATAACCACGCCTTTAGTAAAATCAATGGCTCGTAATGCTTTCACAATATTGGCAGGCTTTCCAATCTGAATTGCAGTAGCCTGAGTTTTTGGAAAAACACCTTCCTTCTGTTTGATAGTGTAATACCGTTCAATCATCTCCAGGTCAGGCCTTCCATTATTCCAATTAAGCTTCTTGTTTTCAAAAATACCGTTTATTAGCTCGTAGAACGTGTTTGCACCTTCAGAATTTACTACTGCAATATGAGGTATCTTTTTGATCCAACCCCACTCATACAGTTCCATAAAGGCCTTACCACAACTAGAGGTATTACCTAGCGCTCCACCAGGATAAACGATCCAATCGGGAGGATTCCAATTTAGATATTCCATTACTCTATAAACAATTGTCTTTTGTCCTTCGAGGCGAAATGGATTGACAGAATTAACCGTATATCCTGAAAATTCCTTTGCGTTTTTTAATGAGCTAGACAAAGCATCATCAAAATTGCCGTCAACTTGAATTACTTGAGCTCCGAATTGAAATGCCTGACCCAATTTTCCAGGAGCAACTTCTCCCTTTGGAATATAGACATCACATTCCATGTTTTCATTTGCCGCATACATAGCTGCAGAAGCAGATGTATTACCAGTAGAGGCACAAATTAATTTTTTGACATTCAACATTTTGGCATGAGTAACAGCTGTTGACATGCCATTATCTTTAAAAGATCCGCTCGGATTATATCCTTCTGGTTGTAACATAAAACAATTGTGTTTCATATCTGCATAATCGGCCACCTTGCTCATTTGATAAGGTCTTGATAACCTTCCTTCTGCACCATCTAAGGAAACAAGCACCCTTGCACACTCATCAAAATTTTCGATATCAATTGCAGGAAAATTTATTAAGTCACGAAAACGCCAAACCCCACTTTCATTGTAGATGTTCCCTCCGTGGTTTCTTCGTTCATAAAAGATATCGATAAGACGCCTTGACGGACGCTCACCATATTTTATATCAAGAAGAGAACCGCAAGTACACCTGTATATGTCATTATTGATCTCATAAGTGAAACCACATGATAAATTGATACATTTTTTTATAGCCTGCGAGCGCATCTGTACAATTCTTGTCAATTCTTATTTAGACCTTTTTATAAACTTCTTTCTGAGTATTAAATTGATGTGACAGTCAACAGCATTACAAGCGTTCATCTTAATGAGTAGTTGTTGTTGAACTAGAACCACAATCTTAGATAGGATTAACTGTAAAATATGAAGTGCATTACCAGGATATTCTTATTCTATCTAAAAATTACTTTCTTTGTGAGGGCTTCTCAAACATCTTCAGTATTTGTTGTATTACTCCATCCATGTCATCCTCTTTAACTTCCGGATATAAAGCATGTTTTAAAAGGTTGTTCACTGTTGTCGATATTTCTGAACTAACTTCATCAAAACTGTCCATGTCACTGTAGCTCTGTTGGTATAATCTTCTTAGTCTCATCGCATACATTTGAGTCTGCTCATTCATATTCACGCTATAAGTGCGATTATTTACTTTGATCTTTTCTTTTATCATTCAGACTTCTAGTTGTATGAGATGTTTAAAAAACTTCCCACAGTAGAATCCCCCTTATAAAGACAGACATATGAATTCATTCTTTATAAGACGAAGAAAATTTGATAGCATTCTTCAATGTTGTGTATTATACATAAATTTCGAAGAGTTTGCTCGAATATTTCTAAACTCGAAATATGAAATATATATATATATATATTATTCAATTCTTTAATTAAATATTCGATATAATGATATGCAGCAAGTTACATAAACAATCTATATTTCCGATGTTCACTGTATTCTACGTAAAAGATTTGCTATATCATTATCAATTCGCTATATAATTCATATAAAGAAAAGCTGTTCCTCTCGTCCTATGGAGAGCCTTTTTTATTATATGCTTTGTATTATGCACAAATTATCTTCGTGATTCTCAATTGGAATTAAAGCAAAAATATAATATGATCCATATGATAGTGCATTGCAAGAAAATGATTGTAATAATCTAAAGTCAGAGTTAGCTGAGAGCGTCAAGAGAAACTATGCTGATGCATTATTACTATCAGGTGGCTTAGATAGCAGTATTCTCGCAAACATAGTGAATCCAAGATACAGTTGGACAATTGCTTTCGGAAAAGATGCAATGGATCTAAGTTTTGCTAGAACTGTGGCTACAAAATATTGCAAAAAACACACGGAAGTAATTTTAACAGATGTTGAATTATTGAATATCATCAAAGAAATTATTAAACTCTTCAAAACATTTGATCCTATTGAAATTAGAAATTCGAGTGTAACGTATGCTGGATTAAGCAAGGCAAGAGAAGAAGGAATTTCAACAATAATGACTGGAGATGGCGGTGATGAATTATTTGCTGGCTATAATTACCTCAAGCG
>JAREAI010000107.1:0-7940 GCA_029240435.1 Nitrososphaeraceae archaeon
ATTATTAGAGTCAGAATTCGGCCTCGCTGCTGTGGCTCCAAAACATAATTTAGAATCAGTTGATAAAGATATGTTAAATCAAATGATTGCAAAGAGTATCGAGACAGTTACTCATATAATAGTTGACTGGAAAGGACTTGGTAAGGAAAAAAATAGGATAATGGGACTAGTAGAAGATACGGGTCTCGAAGTGTTGAGAGTTTGATATAGTTATTGCTATGATGCATAAATTGTGAGAATTCTTAGGTAAGAAAAGAATGACGGCATTAAATATACTATATAAAATAGGTTGGGAGCCATCATCCGTCTGAAATGTTGAGTATAGCTATTATAGAAACTCTCTATATTTTAAGAAATAAGAATTGATAACCATTAAATCAAAGAAGATCACAGTGATGATTGTTTTTTACATGAACATAAATGCTAATTCTCAGACGTAGTAAAATCTAGAATAATAAATCAAAATGGATTTGAAAAAGTAGACACATTGAACATGAGAAGGAATCTTTTCATGAGTGTTGAAACAAATATAGAAGAAACTGATTCGATAATGAAAACATAAAGCTTCTTCTTCGCATTGACACACCATCATGAAAATTGTTGAACGATAGAGACCAGATACAATTGGATTGTTCACACCATTATTATCTTTTTTTATATAAATGCAATTGAAATGAAAATGGATTTGAAAAAACACGACGAATATAGTTTGATAAAGCCACAAGAAATTTACTATTGTGAAACTGTTCTGCAAAAAAGTATTAGGCATAATCTATATTCTATTGAATCATTGAAATCGGTTATTGTGAATAAACATGTGTTTTATTCATAAATACCTGAATTAAATTATTTTTGATAGATATTTTTATATAGGAAAGGCTGTTGTTTTTGCAGTATAGATAACCTTAATGACTGAAACAGATAGAAAAGTCTCTAGAAATTTCTTCATGAAAGATAAAGACGTTTACAAACTTCTAATGGAAATTCCTGCAGGTAAAATTGCGACATATGGAGATATTGCTAAAGCTCTAGGTCATCCTTTTGCTGCGCGTGCAGTAGGCAATATTCTAAATAAAAATCCAAATCCAATAGTAGTTCCCTGTCATAGAATTATTTGTTCAAATGGTAAGATGGGAGGTTATGCATATGGATCAGTAGCAAAAAGAAAGCTATTGGAAAAAGAAGGAATAAAATTTCAAAAGGGGAGTGTAAAAGATTTTGCTACATGCAGAATAGCTTTAAAAAATGGAAAATGATAGAGTTAATGTGTTTTTGATTGTTTTATAAGGTCACGCAGGTGAGCCAAGGATCGTACCTGACCTCCACTAACTTTTTTATAAAGCAACCAGTACGTTTCACGAGTGATATCATTTCTATCCTTTAATACCTTCAAATGATATCTCATCGATCTAACTCTGATGACATGTACTTCTTTCTTACCAGTTCTCGCTGTCTTTTTCCCTTTCTTTGAACCTGCGCCAGTTCCGTGTTTCCTGCGTATAGCAAGCTTTGATTCAGCACGTGCTCTTGATGTTCCTTTTGGTTTGACAGTCCAGATCGTTCCATTCTTTATCAGAGCACGAAGATTTTCGCGAGTAATAGAATCTGCTACGTCATCAAGTTGGTCTGGCTCAAACCTTACTCTATTTGCACCTACGCCCAGCATTCTTGCAATTAATTCTCTTTTTTTTCTTATGTTTACTACCATTTAGGATCTCTACTTCTCCTTTATTTCTGTATCATTATTTTTTGGTGCTAGTTTACCAGCATTCAGTAATTTAATACCCATGCTAGTAGCCTTTGCAATGATCTCTTTTCTTTTTCTTGTTCCAACTGTATGTCCCAATCTAGCGGCATCTTTTTTTGCATCTAGTTTGGAAAGATCATTTACATTGAAAACAAGGTTATCGGTATATCCTGAGGGATGAAGTCCTCTAGATGCTCTCGGACCTCTATAACCAATCTTAACAAGTGCAGGTACACCAGATACTTGCTTTCTCATTTTGTTATCTATACCTTTAGGTTTCCTCCAGTTCTCAGATAGACGGTCATATCTCCAACTCTCTTGTCTGACAAATTTTGGTCTCTTGTCAGAAATTTTCTTTCTAGCCTGGAGTAATTCCTTGTTAATAACCATAGCGATATGAATAAAAAATTTAAATAAATATGTTTCTCACTTGATGCATTTATACATTTTCGAATATAGATTAGCAAAAAATGAACAAAAAACATCAGCTTAATAGACATAAAATTAAAGGTATTACCAGAAAGTAGTATGTAGTATAGAATTATTACATAATCATAGGAACCCTTATAGTCATTTGTCGATATTTGTAATCAGAAAAGTATAACCATACTATATTAAACATAGCAGAAAGGGTTAATAGTTCCATCTTTGGTTTATTGGAATAATGAAAAAGTATGAGTTGCCTCCGTTACCATATAATTATGATGCACTAGAACCACATATTGACGCAAGAACTATGGAAATACATCACACAAAACATCATCAAACTTATACAGATAAACTCAATGCAGCACTTGAAAAATGTCCTCCTGAAGTTCAAGAAAAAGACGTTCTGGAAATATTATCAAATCTTGATCAAGTTCCGGCTGACCAAAAAAGTGCAATCAACTTTAACGGCGGGGGATTCGATAACCATCAAATATTTTGGAACAACATGAAACCAAATGGTGGAGGTGAACCAAGCGGGCCTATCGCTGATGCAATAAATACATCGTTTGGAAGTTTTTCAGACTTTAAAGAGAAATTCTCTTCTACTACCACATTGATTCAAGGTAGTGGTTGGGGATGGCTTGTCTATAATCCATCTACCAATAAAGTAGAATACAAAGCAATGCCAAATCAAACAAGCCCAAGAACAGAAGGTTTGATCCCACTCTTAGGATGTGACGTATGGGAACATTCCTACTATCTCAAATATCAAAACAGGAGACCTGACTATGTTTCTGCTTGGTGGAATGTTGTAAACTGGGATGATGCTGCAAATCGTTTTGAGAGGATAAAGAAATAACGAAGAAATAAAATTTTTTATTATTTATGCGTAATAGGTTTAAGAATAACAAAATTATAGTTATTTGACAGCATGCAACTAGATCTATACTATAGAAATTATGATCATCATATTCTTGAAAAACAACAAGGATTAGTGCTCTCTCGACAGAATAAGATCACTAATATTATTACAAAAGGGATCAATGACCCGTAATTTTTTTAATTGAATATCCTGTATCCAATGTAATTGGCAATTCTAAACGCGTATTTGAAGAATAAATCACCGTGTAGGGCTAAAACTACGCCTTCATTATGAGCCTCAAAGTTGAAAGTCAATAAAATCTAGATAATATGGAATAACTCATATAGACAATGATATATTTCTATATTATTATTCCATAATTCAAAACTATTCCGAGTATATATCCATATAAATTGTAATATTTCTATAATTTTCAGCATTTAATAGATATTTGATACGTTATTAAAATAAATACATAGATTGATCTTCCGATAAATTATCAATGTTTTCTCTAGTATATTGTGCTATCGCGTATATTTACTACTTTTGCATGCAATACTTTATTTTTCAGCCAATTAATTAAAATGGGTATCCTCTGCATGATTCCTACTTCCTTATACTAGGACCTATCATTATGTATACATTCTTATCAATAATAGTCTGGCCTTTTAGGAGATATAACTCTCCCTGTCTTATTGGTGTATCAATTCTTAAAAGTAATAGTAAGAGCTTGTAAGTGATTGATTATATGAGTTTATTTCCAAAGGAAGACATTCTTACGAAAGAAATTGAATCATGGAAAAGTTTTGTAGTTAGCCTGTCTTCTTCTGAAGATAGAGAATTATTTGAAAAGATGCTAAATGATTGTTACAAGTATGCTGCTGCAATTAATGCAAAGGGCGAACCATTTCCAGCCGAACCATTACTTATGACCTTGTTGCTTTCACAACATAAAATGATTGACTGGTTAACAGAATCAATTTCAAAGCACAAGTCACTTAAGATAGAAGTTAAGGAGTCCAAACAACAAGAAGAAATAGGCAGAGAAAATAAACATGATTACATAAGAAAGAATGAAAGAATTCATTATATCGATGATTAGTAGTAAGAGAGAGATTGTGCACAACGACAATTATCTTGATGAATTCCCTAGCGGTTAAATAGATTGATGTTTCTTTGCAGTATTTTGGTTAAGTGTACCTTAAAGAAAGTAATCAAAATACTAGCTATAATAATTGGATTACCTTTAACTGACTAGCATATTTACAATATCGTCAACAGCTAACACAAACGAAGTAAACTTCAACAAGTATTATCAGAAGGAGCTATTATGATACTTGCAAATGTAAGTACACAGATTCCCGGCTATTGGAAATACTATTGATCAAGCACAGCAAAGCCAAGATAATTTGGTACTAGAATAGGATGACCGATTCGAAGAATATCAGCAACTTCTTTAAAGTATTTTTCTAATCCTGCAGGTGATATTACAAGAACTTTTCTACATTTTGAACTGGACTTATAATTATGTGGAATTCCTTTTGAAATAAATACAAAATCTCCAATTTTGGCGTGATAAGTTCTCCTACCACATTGTATTAAATACTCTCCTAAATGAGACAATAATATACATTCCCTTTGTCAATATTTTTCCTCTTGTATAATATTATATTAATGAACTGATGATGGGAATAATCTAATTATGAGGACAAAGTCTTTGATGCTATCCATTGCCTCGGGACTGTTTCTTACCTATGTTCTTTGCTCTAATACCATATATGCAGAATTACAAGATATAGGTGTAAAAATTACATCCCCTAGTACTGGTCAAGAAATTCCGGTAGGCGAACTAACTATATTCGGAATATCGACAGATAATTCAACTACTGATTGCCAAGTTTATATAGATGTAAACGACACAAAGCCATTCCAGAAAGCAACAGCAACTGGTCCTATGATAAAAGATGATTATTCAACATGGATATTTACATATACGCAAGATTATAGTCTTATTAGAGAAGGTGTAAATGAACTAACTGCCAAAATTTCTTGTCTTTATAGTCCCGTTAATTTATCGAAATATAATACTGTAAATGTCATAGGAGTAAATAAAGAGCAACAATAATCAGGAATAATAAATGACAGTATGACTTATTTTTATTATTTTTATTCCTTACATCTTTAAGCCATTTAAAAAATTAAAATTAGAACAAGATTGATGGTTAGTTAAATATTAGGAATAAAACGACTAGTCGATATCTTTTTGTAATTACATCCTGCTATTTGATCTTACGAGATATTTGGAGATATTACGTATCTAAGACAGGACAGTCAACATGCTTTTGGTAGGCTTCAACATTGGTAATCTGTAATCTAGAATCAGTCTGTAGCGAACTAGAAAAGAAAGAAGTAAAGTTTTACAAAATGTTGACCAGGCAACCATTTGGAAAACATTCTATTATAAAACATCCTGATGGCCATCTAATTTCATTAACAGAGATAATTTCAAAAGAAGAATATACCAGACACCTTGCTATGATGGCTTTGCGCCGCCAGCTTGATGATGAGCAATAGGAATCAAGGATTGCTTGATATAAGGAGGTTGGACATAAAGTTGGAAGCTGTATTGACAATCATAATGTATGAATAGTCTTTTTTTGTTATTCCTAAAGCTAAATTTGTTCGATATAGGCAATTTTCAAATATCAGGCTATAAGTGCTATGAATACATTTGCGATAGATCTATTGTAGTTGAATATTGCATAATTAGTGTGTACTTCTTTTGCGTTAACAATAATTATAATATAATGGAATATAATCATCGTAGTCTATAACGATCCTGTCTATTATCCTTTTTTCTCTTCACGATAATTGAAGATATAATATATAGCAAAAATCCACCAATGGCAATGATTAGTCCATAAAGTGAAATTGCTCCCCTATCTAAATAATTTCCGATCCCTACTAATATTGCTCCCATAAATAATAATCCTAGTCCTGCTCCTGCAGAGGGAGGCATTCTAATTTTGTTTGCTGATGACAAGGTCCTGTTTATATAACAACAACATTAGGCAATAATATTTTTTGTGAATGTTTTTATTAAACATTATTTTCTCTCTAGTCAATATCATTATGAAAATTGCAGTTGTTGGGATAGGAGTTGCTGGAGCATATCTTATGAATAGATTAAGTGATGATACTGATAATCACGTAGTAGGTTTTGAGAGAATGCCGAAAGCCCAACATGATGCTGTCTGCGCATGGGCAACTTGTCAAAATGTAATGTCAGGTTTAGCAAAAAATTGCGGCCTGAATTTTGACCAATATATCCTACATGATGGAAAATATATGAAAGTTGACCTTAAAGAAACCAACGGCACTAGAGATAACAGCATAGATATTCGTTTGAAAGGAATGGTCAGTTATGATAAGTTAAAATTAATTCAAGACATGATAAGGGGTACAAAAGTAGAATTTGGCAGAGTGCCAAAGAAAGAGAATCTTGAATCAGATTTTGATATCATTATTGATTCAACTGGATTTCATCGAAACTATCTTCCAAAACCAAAAAAAGAGATGTGGATCCCATGCGTCCAATATAAGGTAAAATATGATTATAATAACATGCCGTATGACGACTTCTACTTGCAGACATTTCCTTCAATGACTGGGTATTTCTGGTATTTTCCTCTCGAAAATGGCTATGCACATATAGGAGCGGGAGATTTTGAAAGAAGACAGAATAATAAATTTGTCGATCAATTTTTGAAGAAATATAAATGTGATGTTATAAAAAAGGTTGGAAGACCTATTCGAATTAGTCCACCAGTAAATTGTGAACCATTTACAGATGGTAGAAAAACAGTTGGTGTAGGCGAGTCAATAGGTACTGTTTACCCCTTACTTGGCGAGGGAATAATTCCTTCTACATGGTGTGCAGAATTATTCATTCAACAATTGCACAACAATATAAAAGCCTATAGGGATGTTGTACTGAAAAGATTTAGAATATATACAATTGTATTCAATTTTATACAAATGAAAATATCAGGAAAGTTCAATATGATAAGGCATTCATTTGATTTGCTAAAAATATATAATCACATGAAAAGAGAGGAAAATCGTTATGGGATGGAAATCAAAATTGAAGATATGATAAAAATTTCAAAGATTTGAAGGAATTGCAATATAGATGAGAGTATTGAAAACCACGTTAAGGGCAAGTACTATTTACCATAAAAGCAAGATCTATTTTGTGTAAATAAGTTTCAAATTATGTAATTTGCTATTGCTTATAGTATAGTCGATGGAGGAATAAAATCATTAATCTTAACTCATATTCCATGCTTTGCAAAAATTGCTTTGATTCTTTTGATACCCTGTATATCTTCCACAACTTTTGCAGTCTGAAAGGGAACAAGTTTTTTCCAGTCTTCATCTTTTGCCATTTTTGATCTAACTTCTGTTGCAGACAATTCTTTTCTCCGATATAAAGATGGTTCAACTACTTTTATCTCTCTTTCTTTAAATAAAAGAGCAGTAAGAAGATCGTTTGTAAAAACTACATCGTATTTTGGAACTAAAATGTCCACCTGATATGTCCACAGAGAATGTATGTATATATCAGAGACAGGAATCAGGAGTATTCTTCTTATATCAACTTCACTATCTGCCACTAGCGAATCTCTAATCATTTGAATACGTTCCCCTGCAGTAAATGGGTTCCTCATCTCATGACTAGTCTGTGCACTTCCAATTACTATTACGAGCTCTTCGACTCTATTTAGTGCAAACTTGACAGTAGCAAGATGTCCTAAGTGGAAGGGCTGAAATCTGCCTACAAATAAGCCTCTAGATATCACTGTTGTAAACCAAACTATGAGATAATTTAAAGTAATTTTA
>JAREAI010000108.1:0-12193 GCA_029240435.1 Nitrososphaeraceae archaeon
GAAGCATTCTCGGATAATCCTTTTACGTACTTTACAACTATTTTTTCCATGTGTTCAACATGCCATTGCCTCATCGGAAAACTATTTTGTATCAAAAAGATCGTCTAATATACACTAAACCGATATATAAGATAACGTGATTATAATCATTCATCGACTATAAAAAATTTTGAGATAGCAATTATACTCGTATAATTAAATAATAAATTTAAGCATATCTTGATACTATAATAATAGACAGAATACTTTCAGCACTATAGATGGATGGCCAACCAATTTAACATCAGCCTTCGTTTTTGCCATATCACGAGAGAGAGAGAGAGAGAGTTCTATCAATGTCCGTTAAAATTCTGCATTTTTTAGTGTATCAATACTTTATTTGTCTTCGTGCTTCTGATCCCGTTGTATTACTCAAAGCAAAACAAGAAAATCGCTAATGTAAAATAGCAAATAGCAAGAAAAATATATTTAAAATTTATATATCCAATTCGAAGTTTCTAGGTTATGGCTGAAAAGATGACTGCAGTAGTGCTGATAATTCTCACTATGATAGTATGTGCTGCTGTCCCTGCACTACTGATCATGTTAACTTCAACACCTACTGCGAAAGTATTGCTTGGCATAGAAGATTTGAGCAATCAATTAGTATTTTATCATTTGGCAATTAATCTTTAATGCAGAAAAATATATTTTCTATAATGTGAGTAACCGCACCGATGTAACTTTTTTATTGCTTTTATTATAATAGGCCATATGATTTTGAATCCTATACTCTGATTTATATTGTCCTTTCCAAGCATAAATTCATGCTTGGCTGAAAATAATCTGCCTACCATGTTACTCTGGCTCGCAGAATTAACAGTGGCTAGTTGGATCCTTTCTTACGGCGCAGAGCACCTTTCAAAAAAATATGGAGGAAAATTTGTTGGTAGGACACTTCTCAGTGTGGCTACCACGCTTCCGGAGATAGCGATAGTCGTTTATGCGGCTGCTGCAGGATCCTATGGTGTTGCCATAGGTGCAGGACTAGGCAGCAATCTTTTGATGATGACTTTGGGATTAGCTATAATGTTGCTTATTGCAACTACCCGCCTTTCAAAAGCTCCGCTAAAGGGCGTAGATGTGAGCACATTCAAATTGGATAAAATATTTCTTATCATAACGGCTATAGTAAGCGCTGTCTTATTCATAGACGGATATAACTATATTGACGGAATTGTTTTTGCTCTCATGTTTGTCGCCTATCTAGCAATGGCTTTATATGAAATGAAAGCAGAAAAATCAAAAATAAAGCCTACGGAGTTGCTTCATAACATCGGCGACCATGAGATTGTGGAAGTTAAAGAAGAATACAAGCCATATAAAGGATTTGACAGGCAGATTTTAAAAGCATATTTAGCATTTCTAGCAGGGACAATCGGGATCTTGCTAGGAGCTGAACCTTTTATTCATTCATTAGAAGGATTTTCTATAGAGGTCGGAATTTCTGCCGTTATACTGGCAGTCATCATTAGCCCAATAGCTGGAGAGATGCCTGAAAAAGTATCTATGATGATTTTGGCTAGGAAGGGCGCTGCAGGTGCAGCTATAGCTATAGCAAATGTATTAGGATCAAAAATATTAAACAATACTCTACTGTTAGCTGTCGCCGTATTTGGAGCAATGTATCATGGTGGCTTTTATGCATCAATAAGTTTGACTAATCTTCTAGCGTATCAAGTTGTACTTGTAACATCAGTAACATTAATAGCATTGATACCCATGTTCAAAAAGGAAATTGGTCTGAAAGTTGGGATTATGTTAGCCGGTATGTATATTATTAGTCTATTCATTCAGTTTCTTCTACCTCATGAGATTAATGAGACGCATTAACAAAGAAATAATTACCATTCTTCTTGGAAGAAAACATCCTATTTGAATTAGCCATTATAAAAAAGATTTTTGTTATTGTACTGATTTCTGTGATCCTGATAACATACCGATAATGTTAATCAAAGTATTCACAGACATTAGAAGAAGGAAGAACAATAGATAAACCGTTGACGATGACTGTTGACGTTGAAGGGCCAAATTATCAATACTTGAGATTTAGGTTTGACATATTATTTTGAATAATTTAATTTATTCAAAAAAGTTATCGTATTAAGGGTGCTAGAATAATTTTTAGCATGTAAAATTTAATTTGTCTTTTGCTGTGATGATATTAAAAATTCTTATTTTTCATTAGTTTAAGAGTTATCGATATTTGATAGTTTTCTTTTGACACCAATACAAACCACGAAAATATCACATTCTGGGAATCATATGAGTACTCTATACCTTCTTTTACCTCCTAGATACACTTTGGATTAGCAAAGGTATGATACATACTTAGAATGCTATATCTTGACCGACATCTTTTATATAACCTTAATTCTAATGACTAAATTGTCAAAATTAATTTGACAAGTAATAAATAAATGAAAGCAAGTACTTCCCTTAGTTGAGATATGACAGCTGAATTAAAGATAGATCCATCTTTTTTTAGAGAATTTGCAACCAAAACATGGGTTTCTCCTAATGAAATTGTGAAGGAGTTAGTAGAGAATGCTTTTGATGAAGATGCTACAAAGGTTCTTGTTACTCTTTTAAAAAATGGTACAGTTATCATTGAAGACGACGCTGGAATGAATCCAGATTCTATGGAAAAGTTTTTGATCTTAGGTTCTCCACATAAAAAACACGACGCGATTTCTCCCAAACTAAAGCGAATTAGGACAGGAAGGTACGGTACAGGTAGATTATCATTCCTTACTTCTTTTGATAGTATGAGAATGAGAACAAGGCGTGATGATTTCAGTAAATCTATTTTAATAGATGGTGATACTCTTGATAAACTTTTCAGAGGGAACGTCGAATTAGAAGAAATTAAGGAACCTATGCTTGACCGCAATGGTACTGAACTTACTATGAGAAATCCAAAGGTTGTTATTGACATCTTCAGGTTAACAAAAGAAATTCGTAAGCTGGCGATTTTGAGACATCCTATGTTTGAGGTATATGTCAAAGAAGCCGAGAATTTTGTAGAATGGAACTTTGATAGGGCTCAGATGATTAAAGCACCCGATATCCAGGGTCACAAAATTCCCGTTAATATAGATAACGGTCGCATCAGTGGCGAAATAGTAATTGCACGGAGGCCGCTTTCTGAGGATGAAAGAGGAATAGCCGTAATGGTAGGGAATCATATTGTCACACGTAACAACTTTGGTTTTGACACCAAATTAAACAGAGTGACGGGATATATCCGATGTGACAGCTTAACGTCAAGGTTTGCAGATAAATCTGCTTTAATCGAAGATGAAGAATATTTAAGATTCAACCAGGCAATGAAGACGTTTATAATAGATATAGTCCTTCCGAGTTTGACAGAATATGAAGATGTTTTGATTACTCGTGAGGAGTCCAAGATTTATAGAGAGATAGACAAAGTACTAGGGCAGGCCATTATCGAAAATATTGAATCTCAAGAAGAAGTGCAAGGATATGAGGTTGTTGATATGAAAGAAATCATAAAAGAAGGAGATGTTCTCGATCGCAATATAGACAAAGTCGGAGAAATTCCTTCTGAATTTATAACTTCACCGAAAGACGAATCTTCTAATTATGGGCTATCACAAACCTCTGGACAAGCCCAAGATTTTGCGGAGGTACAACAAGCAATTCCAAATGAAAACTCTTCATCTGTATCACAAATTGATTTAGAAGAACAGCAACAAAAGGCGGCTCAGCGGACATCTTCAGAACAACTATTTGAACAAGGCTCAAGCAACACTATTTCTCAACAAGCAGAATTAGTACAAGTAGTAGATCAAAAGGAGGTAAATGGAATGGTGATAAGGACAAGCAAAGTGAGAAAACCGATAGTCAAAAAGACATTTGCATTAAAGAAAATTGGCTATAAGGTAATTCCTTATGAGGATGAATCAGATTCAAGATATAGTTTTACTAATGAAAATGTGGTATTCGTAAATAAGGCCAATTCGACTTATCGCGCAGAAGCAGCTAGAGGAGATGAATTTCTATTAAGACATATAATCAATATTGTAGCTGAGACTATAGCCGAAGCTAAACACCCTGAAGGAAAGCATGCCTTAGAACTTCAAAATAGATTGGTGGCAGAAGCAATTAGAATGCATGATTATTCTGTGATAAAAAAATGACTTCATATAACCACAATTAACAAGAACTTTTAACTACATTATTTATCTATATTGTAACATTCTGCCAAGTGAATTAAAGAATAGAAACGACTAAATTTAACTACTATCGGATATATCCTAGAAATCTATGGCATTTCAATTTATGCCGGGTGCGACGGCTGTAGGAATATCATACGAAGGAGGTGTCCTTTTGGCTGCTGAAAAGCGTGTTGCATTCGGTAACTTTGTTGTAAACAAGAATACAAAGAAGACTTTTCCTGTTCTAAACGTAATGTTGCACCAAATTCGGTTGCAAAGTTAATGTCTGTCATAATGTTTGAAAGAAGGTTCTTTCCATTATTAACTCAGGTAATAGTTGGAGGTGTTGAAGCTAAACCTCAGATCTATACACTAGATCCCCTTGGATCCCTTCTTCCCGATGAATATGCAGCTGTAGGAACAGGAGCTGAAATGGCACTCGGTGTTATGGACGCGGAATACAAAAAAGAATTTTCTGAGGAAAAAGCCAAAGAGCTTGCAATAAAAGCGATAAAATCATCGATACAAAGAGATTCGTCGAGTGGGGACGGTATAGATCTATTAATGATAACTAATAAGGGTCACCGAGAAGAATCAATAAGCTTTTGAACAATAGCTTTATGATAGGCTATATAAACAAAATGAATGGAAATAGCCTAAATTTTAGGGATAATTCCTGAATTTGTATCGCTTTTTATAATCGTTTGAGAGACATCCCTTGAACCTGAATCTTAAAGTTGGCTATTTATTTGTATCTAGCTATTAAATTCTTTGTGTGCTTCCCAGAATTTGTCGCTAATATAATGTAAATTATCTATTACATACCCTTTTGAATTATTACTGGCTGTTTTGCTATCCTCAAGAGCGATTCCGACTGCCAATGTTTTTTCGTGTATTTGATCTTTTACACCAACAATATCGCCTTTGTGAAAGATGTCAAACTTTGTGATTCCTGGTCTCATTATTTTGGCTCCGTTGCACACAAATCTAACAGCTCCCATATCTACGTTTACAGAAGGAAATCTCTCAACGATTTTATTTCTTCCTAGAAAGGGCAGGATAGTATCTTTATTCACCTGAACGGCCATAAAATCTTCATATTCAAGTATGCGTCTGTCTTCTTCTATCTCATAGACCTTGAAATTTTTTATTTTTGGTAGTGTATCATTAGGCCATTTTTTCTGAATGATTTGAACTAAATAAGAGCTATCACTCTTTGAAAGAACATATACTTTCAATATCCCTATAATCTAGAATATCTCCTTGCTTATAATTACTATTCTTTCTGAAATTTTTATATTATTGATACTTAGTTATGCTCTATATGCCGAGAGCCGGAAGATAACGAAAAAATCGCATAATGAGAAGAATGTTAATCCTAAATGTTATCCTAATGAGTAGCAGACAAGGGTATCAAATCCTCTAGGATCTACCAATGAATGAACGATGAACGCACTCATATACCAAGAGAGACTATTTTACAGCAAGCAATATTCACATGTCAGTTATATAATATTCTTTACGAATAAAAAAATTAAGATTCTGATGACATTCTCATATATATATATCTATATATATAGATATATATATCCGATGCTAGAACAAAAAATGCAAATCATATAAGAAATGCTTTCATCTAGTTGTGAACTACCCAATCTTATCAAGATTTGAATTATACTAAGAAGATAGATTCTTAATATTCTAGACAATAATGCTTTGCTCTTGTCATCAGCGGAATCTAATCGTTATTTTCATTGACTATTATTTTGCCTTGCATTGTTGTTGGATGTAAGGAGCAATAGTATTCAAATATACCAGGCTCTTTTGATGCAATTGCAGTTGTAAAATCCTGCTCAGAAGACAAATAAGCTGTATTAATCTTTAATTCATCTACAACAAGGTCATGTCTTACAAAATCCTTATTGACCACTACTAATTTCTTGGGAACATTTACAACACTATAGATATCAGGATTTGTCTTATTAAATGCATTATTTTGAGCAATCAACAATACGCCTGAAGTATTTTTTATCGATGATTCTTCTGGACGGTTAATTAGATTGCCTACTCCCCACAAAGAGCCGACCACGACAAAAGAGATGACGATTATAGCAATGATATTGTTAAGCACTCCACATATTAATAGACAGAACACATCTAAATCTCTATTGATCTGGTGTTGAATTGCGCTTAAGTAATTATTCCAATATTCTACTAAATCAATATACTTCTGTGCTTTTTTTTCATAAGATTGTCTGGTGCAATGGGATATAGATCTTGTAAAATTTTTTGCTGTCACATATGGTCAGCCTTTTTTCTTTCAATTATTATCAAAGTCAAGGACTAGGTTAACCATTGTCCTAATACACAATTTTTCTACAAAAAAAATTATCAACAGCTCAAGAATAAAAGGAAGAATAGGATTTCTAGACAATCGCGGAGATATCTTATATTTAGGTGGCTGATTGCATAATATATAAAATTACTCTCTATTTTGTAGGGGTGTGTATTCGCATCCCATAGGCCCACAATATTTCCCTACATACACAGCTTTGGGTCGATAGAGGGCAGGCTTGGGAGCGGCTTCTGCAAACTTCTCTTCGATTATGTGTGCACACCAACCTGAAATTCTTGAAATTGCAAAGATCGGGGTATTGAGATCCATGGGAATGCCCATACTATAATAAAGCGATGCGCTATATAGATCCACGTTGGGATAAATAGCTTGTTTCTTATTTTCTAGCATGTATCTTTTTGTGAAGTTTTCAACACGTTCTGTAATTTCAAACCATTTTGTGCCTGTTTCCTTTGACATTGCTCTTGAGAGTCTTGACAGTATATCGGCCCGTGGATCAGTAGTCCTGTATACAGCATGACCCATCCCCATAATTCTGCCTCCTTGCTTCAACCTAGCCTCCACCCATTTCTCTACATTTGCAATCTCAGCAATTTCGAGCAACATTTTCATTACTTGTATGTTCGCCCCTCCATGTAATTCGCCGGATAAAGCACCGACAGCACCGCCTATGCAAGCGTACATATGCGCTCTGGTTGAGGCTATTTCTCTAGCTGCAAAAGTCGAGGCATTGAAGCTATGCTCTGCATGTAAGATGAGACAAATGTCAAATACTTTTGCTTCTTCTGGAGTCGGTGTTGTTCCGCGAAGCATGTAAAGAAAGTTTGAAGCATGGGAACCTTCCTCCAATGCATCGAGAACATGAAGACCTTTGCGAATTCTATTCCACGCCGCTACAATTGCAGGAATTTTCGCGATTAGGATGATAGCTCGTCTAATATTGGCTTCTTTTGAATCGTCTTCCATATTCAAATCATAGTCAGCCAATTCCGAGACAGATGATTGAAGCACATCCATAGGGTGTGCTCTCTTTGGGTGGTTTTTTAAATTTCTAAGAATTGGCTCTGAAATACCGCGGGCTTCTCTTAACCTGCTTGAAAAATCTTCCAAGTCATCTGGACTTGGCAATTCGCCGAATAATAAAAGATAAGCTGTTTCTTCAAAGGTAGAATGACTAACTAAATCTAAGATGTCATAGCCACGGTAAATCAGTTTACCGTTTTCTCCATCAATAGAACAAATACGCGTATCAGCCACCTCGATATTTCTTAAGCCAATGTTCCTAGCGTCCATCGAACGATCCTAATTCTAAATTTGTATATTAAAGTAATGTTTTGTTTCTATTGTGATATAATAATTTATTATTATTATATTATTATTGTTTCGACCAGTAAGATAGCATATCACTTAATTGATCAAGCAGCAGGAATAATTGTACTTAATCGTTATTTTTATGAATTTTACATTTTTCCTAACTACTTATACAATATGAAAAACATAAATTGGCCGGCCGAAGATCTATGAAGATTAAATCGTGTTTTATTTCATGATAATTATTAAAAATAGTAACTTTTACGAGACATCAATCTATGCAAAATGTAACCTTTATGTCATTCTATTTAATATCAATTACTATTGTTGTTCTAGTATTCTCTACAGAAATATGCCACAAAGTTACTAAAAAGAAGACAGAATATTGTAAGTATATCAAAACAGCTAAATAAGATTTAAAGCGTCTTCTTTAAAGGATGCTGAAGTGTTTGCTATCTCACATTGAATTTCACATCTTATCGCTAATCTATTATGTTATACCATTAGCAGAATCATCTGCGTACTCGATAGTCATAATTATATATAAAAAGAAAGCCCCTCTACGCATCCTGATAAGAAGTTGATTGTATAACTTTAATTATGTATTATCAATGGCTTTCTCATATATAGCGCATTTTTATGCTAATAAAATTACATAATATTAAGTGAGCAAAATAATATTAGATAATGATATCTACGATAATCAAATTCTCTGCAAATCCTTTATGATTTACTTTTTTATGTAAGTAGCGAGGAAGTAATCCGGAAAATACCGATAAAATAGAGAAATATTCCTTATGTCAGCAATTCTTCCATCAAATACATTACCTACCGAACCTGAATTAACTCGGTATCGTATTACATCTAAATGTAAACTATATTAGGGATTATAAAAGAAGAACAGACAAACTGAAAATTAGGCTAAATATTACTATTTCTAAGGTTGTCTCATCGAATAATAGAATATCAATTCGGAGATTGCCATTATAAACAGAGATAAAGAAGATAATGAAGTATCTTAAATCTAAAATGACTTTAGCATTTGTATTATATGAGTATATTTTTTGAGATTGATTAAGGAAAGTGAAGTATAGAGCAAATCATAATTACGAACCTAGTTGAAGCGTTAGTTAATTATCCAACTCTTTTCATCTTTGAACCGCATTTAGGGCAGGCGACTTCATTATGTTTTGTTCCGCAGCTCATACAATAGTAATTTATTGAACCTGAACCAAACATAGAGAAGTTGCCCATTCCAAAACCCATCTTTCGCATCATTCTTTTTCTTACGTAAAAACTTAGCAACAAGACAACCCCTATTATAGCAATAAGAGAAAATGGAAACGGTATTATAATTGAAATAGCGAGGCTGATAGCAAAATATATAGCAATCCACATTAATTGCTGCAAGAGAAATTGCTTGTTATTACTCAAATTATATTCTCATCTTTCATATAAATTCTCTAAGATTTAAAATTATGTGATCTAGAAAAGAGGTATAACAAAGACGTGGTTATCGTTATCAATTTAATAACATCTTTAAACATTGTTATATTTCAGAGTAAATTTGGCAGTTTTAAGAAAAAAACTCATAGTTATTAGTAATAGTTATCTCATGTAAGACCGATACGACATGATGATTATAAAGTATTTTATAATAAAATATCATATGCGGTTGTTATGGACACCATCATTTTTATAATAATGAGCAATGGGAAGACTTTCTCTGTGCGAGGCAATCATTAAGATGATCATTAAATAATTCTCCGTCTTACTGATTATAATGTCTAGTGATAAGTCAATTCAATATGATGGAGAATTTATAAAAGTTGTAATAATTCCAGGCTTCAAAGAAGATGAACCCTGGGCTAAAATCGATGAGATGTTACGAGAAGGTTTTACTATCAAAAGTGTGGTCAGTTACAATACTAATATGTCAAGAGTGATATTGGAGAAAATCAGATAAATTATAGAATTTGATTTTTTGTTATTTTCGGGTCAGCGTTAGTTTAATGATTGGGATCATACTATTATAATGCCAGGACAACTTGCTAGCGTATACTAGTCAATATTATCGAGAGATCTACCATGAAAGAGAAAAGAAGAAAAGATGACGTTTGCTAAATAACACCGAAATATGTGATATGATGCCGTATTGGATGGTTAAGATATTTCTTAATGACTTTAATTGCTCAGACGTAGTTAGTGAGATCATTAAAGTAAAAGAAAGAAGAGCAATAACAAATAAGATTTTTGGCTATCGTTGCTTCTCGTAGCCGTTCCTTCAATTACCGTTATTGTCTGTATACGTTTGACTTCTAATTATTCTCATGCGCTAACTAATGATTCCTTTTAAATTGCTTACTGTATCTACTCCTATTTGTATGATTATTATAATGAAATAACCATATAGTTGAGTATAAATCTATCCTGTTGCTTAGCTATTTAGCCAATTAAGCATTAAAAACTGTAAATAAGAGATGCGTTCTGATCAGGATCCATGTCATGTATGTGTTGTTGTTATAATAAGTGTATTTTAAATTCTTGAATTTAGAAGAAGGTCCTTGCTGGGAAAGTGTGTTTCACGCATATAACTCCTTGTCATAGTCCAACTGTGAATTTTCTACCAATATATATAACGGAAGTCGAAGTATTATGTGCTAGTTAAGAGACATAATGATGAAATCAGTTACAGGTTTTACATTTGTATGAATCGTTTCTTTGCATATTTAATAAGTTTTATTGTATCGCGCTCCTTTAAGCTTTGCCTGTTTTCAATAATATAAGTGCGAAACGATTTCAGATCATCTGATATTGTAGGATACTGCTTTTCTGTCTGTTCGAGTATGTCGGTATAATTCCTATAGGGAAAATAGATCCTTTTGGCTATTTTAGCTATTGTTTTTTTAGTCATATCATTAATTATTCCCCTTCTATATGCTAAAAACAAATTAAATCGAATATCGATCATTGCTTCCGATTGGAGATGATGTTCACCTTCTACGAAAGTAACTGCAACTTCGTCATCAGCGGTTAATTTGCCTTTCTTATAAAGTTCAAAAATTTTTCCAATTCCGATCATTCCGAATTTCTCAAGCTCTACAGCACGCAATGCGCCAAGGCTAGCTGCACCAAGAAGAATTATATTTTTATTTAACATAAGTTGGTAGACTTCTATTGGTGAGGGAGGATAATCTTGGAGAAATAAGGCATCTACTAGACCGACTATCGTTGTATCTTCTACAATACTTGAGAGTCTCAACAGATCACCTTTTTTTGCAGGGCCTCTAAAATCTGCTTCAAAAATTTTTCTTGCTTTGTCGTGGCTTAGGCTAGGACCTAGAAATATTATTGGTTTATTAATTTTTAAAGTACCTCCTTGCTCGCCAACCCATGACAGACTTTGTAATTTTAAAAGTTTCAAGACCAGGCACTATGGCCCGTACGACAGGTATTTCAATGCTATCATTGGTTAAATTCACTATGATCGCTCTGCTTAATCCAGCTTGCTTTAGATGTTCTAAGATTAGTTTTATATCATCGAGAATATCGTAGTTAGAATAGGTAGTAATATCAGAAAATTTTATTGTTCTACTTGATTGCATAAATTGCCATGCACGTTTATCATCTGTATTGTTTTCTCTGTATTTGATTTTTCTTAGATCATCTCTAGCGCCTTGAATGTTGGCTGCTCTAGTTTGTGATACCTCCGTTATAGCGCGTAATACAGCAATGCGTTTATCAGGATGGGTTCCGTGCCCTTCGGCAAGATAACCATAATCGTGAGTTATCCATTCGATACTGCTAGCATTAAATGTTGGAATTCCAATGTCTGATGTAATATCCTTAATAATCAAAGGAATGTTCGCTTCTGAAAATTTTTTCACTAATGATTCAACTGGTTGAAATTCAATTTGCGAGATATTTACATCAGGAAATACACTAGGGTCGTCTACATATTTATCTATAAAATTAGAATTTAAGGCATATCCATTTGTCTTCAATACATTTATCATGTGTCGTAAAAAATGAAATGGTATAGCACTCGCGCGCAATTCAGCGAGACTCATTGCATCACGCTCTATCACTTCGCATAATGCATGACAAATCGCTTCTTCCATTACGTTGCCAGATGCAAGTCCATTTGTATGATGAAACGCAAATGGATTAAGAAAAGGAGGGACAGGTGAATAACGAAATAATGCTAGTGACGCTGGAACCATTATCTGTTCATTCGTAAATAGATCAAATCCAGGTAGAAAATCCATTAACATATCGTTCTTATATTGAAATCTAACAGGTTCTA
>JAREAI010000389.1:0-3026 GCA_029240435.1 Nitrososphaeraceae archaeon
CTGCTATGATTTATCTTCATAGATGCAATAGACTCTAATAGAATTCTTGCTGCCAAATATGCTGTAATATTATTTATGTCAAAATCTGGAGAAAGCTCTACAATATCAATTCCAATAATGCCTGTGCTTACTGCTAATTTAACAAGATAGATAAGATCTATGCTGGATAAACCACAAGGAGATGGCAAAGAAACTCCAGGAGCAAAAGCAGGATCAAGACAATCAAGATCAATAGAAATATATTTTTTACCATTATTATTTTTAGATCTGATTTTATCAGAAATCTTTAAAATTCCTAATTCTTCTATATCTAAAGGGGTAATTACTTCTAATCCAACTTTATATGCATTTTCCAATTCTTCAGCCTCTGCAGCCCTTGTTCCTATTAACATACTCTTTTCAAAATCTATAGATCCTAAAGAATCAGTTAATACAGATCCATAGTAATTTCTGGCCGAAGAAACAAAGTCTGGATGCGCATCAAAATAAAGCAACTCAATTTTGCCATATAAATCTCCAATTGCTTGTAAAGTTATGGTTGTAATAGAATGATCACCACCTATAACAATAGGTATTTTCTTATTTGAAACTAAATCAAAGACTAACTGATAGAGATCCTCTCTCATGACATTTCCATAATCTAATATATGCTTGTTATCAAGCCTGCCACGCATTGGAAGGATAGGAATAATTTTACCATTTCTTTCAAAAAAATCTGACTCATTTGAGGCAAGACGGAGAATATCAGGTCCTTTACTTGTGCCTTTTCGTTTTGCATGATCAACGATCCCAACTTATAAAATTGCTTCAGCAAGTTTGCGATGAAAACAAAATCATAGATAGCAATTATTATAATAATGCAATATGGATGGCAACATAATAAGCATATGGGCAGATCCAACTAAACTAAATAATCATTTTGGAAATACACCAATATTCGGTACAGTTACGAAGAATGTGATAATAAAAAAGTAGAAAGTGATAATTACATATAATAGCATAGCATATCTTAGCAGTCAGCACGCTGTTCCATTACAACTAATACAACTTTTTTCTTTTCTCTTATTTAATTTGATATAGACAAATACAAAAAATTCTCATTAGTATCAAGTTATTTTCATACCTGACGGAGATAGTTAGAGTCTATATCCTAAATATGCTCTTCCTCTTGTTAGAGGAAGAAAAGATTCATTACAGTAAAATATCCAAAAATAGTTTTACCGAAGTTGGCTTAAGCTAGTTGCTAGTTATTTCTTTCATATAGTAAAAAATTAACAATAAATACTGTTATTAATTTCTTGTTTATACAAGAGCATTCAGATTCTAAAGGTTCTAAAGACTATTCTTATATTATTAGATTGGGATATTTTTAATATGAAAACCATAAGGACTGATAAAGTAAATGATTATTCACAAATAAAAAATGAAGCACAACCTGAAAACCATTTATCATACCAAATACACGATAATAACGTCAGTCAAGGCTCTATGAAGGCATCTGATCTTTTCATAAGGTGTTTAGAATCTGAAGGTGTTGAATATATTTTTGGCTTGCCCGGAGAAGAGACTAATGATTTAATGATGTCAATATTGAATTCAAAGATCAAATTCATCTTAGTTAGACATGAACAAGGAGCTGCTTTTATGGCGGATATGTATGGCAGGCTAACACAAAAAGTTGGAGTGTGTCTTTCTACTTTGGGGCCGGGTGCAACAAATCTAACAACAGGGGTTGCAAATGCAAACATGGATAGATCTCCAATATTGGCCATTACAGCGCAAACAGATTCAAATCTATTGCATAAGGAGTCTCACCAGAATATGGATGTTGTAACCATGTTCAAACCTATAACAAAGTGGAGATGGTCAATACAAAATGCTGATAGCATACCAGAAATTGTTAGAAGAGCGTTCAAGATATCAGTAGATGAAAAAGCTGGAGCAGTACATCTTGAATTACCACAAGATATAGCCAAAAAGAAATCTAGAATCAAACCTATAGCAAAATCACAGGAATTGCTAAGATCCATGCCATATAAAGATTTGATAAAAGATGCCGCTAAAATGATTTTGAATTCAAAAATACCTTTACTATTAGTTGGAAACGGTTGCGTAAGAGGAAATGCCAGCTTGCGTCTGAGAGACTTTGTAGAAAGAACTGGGATATATTCATTAAATACATTCATGGCAAAAGGAGTAATATCAGATAAATCAGAGAGGCATTTGCAAACAATTGGAATCAAAGAAGCGGACCATGCTTTGATTGCAATGAAAGAAGCCGATTTGGTGATTACAGTAGGATATGATCTTGTTGAATACAGCCCAAAAAACTGGAATAAGAGTTTAAATAAAAAAATTATTCATATTGATTTTACACCTGCTGAAGTTGATACATACTATCCACCTACTATTGAAATTGCTGCTGATATTGGATTTACGATAGATGATATTTTAGACGAACTAGAAAAAGAGGAAAAAAACAAGAATATGAATATTAAAGAACTTTTATATGATAAAGAAATTTCAGATTTATTTAAAAGTATCAAAAAAGAAGTAGTTCAAAGAATTGAAACTTTCAAAGATGATGATTTCGCCTATCCAATAATGCCTGAGAAATTGGTAGGCTATGTAAGGAGTGCTCTTGATGAAAACGATATTGTTATATCAGATGTTGGAGCTCATAAACTGTGGATAGCAAAGATATACAATACTTATGCTCCAAACACCTGTATAATTCCTAATGGCTTTTGCTCAATGGGATTTGCACTTCCAGGAGCCATAGCAGCCCAGCTGGCAAGACCTAACCAAAAAATTGTTTGCATGTGTGGAGATGGCGGATTTTTGATGAATGTTCAGGAACTGGAAACTGCTGTCCGTTTACAATTACCTATAATCGTCATTGTATGGTGTGATCTTGATTTCGGTATGATATCTTTAAAGCAAATTAGTGAATTTGGAAGGAGCGCATTTACTAAATTCAACAATCCTGATTTTGCAAAACTTGCTCAAAGTTTCGGAGCAATAGG
>JAREAI010000109.1:0-7873 GCA_029240435.1 Nitrososphaeraceae archaeon
TTCGTGTATAGTCTGAACAAGATTTCTAACTATTTCCTCAAGTAATTTATGTCCTTTATTTGCGGTGGCATTCCTTGGATCTCCCCAAACTCCGTTTCCAGTTATCTTTGGAAAAGAGCCAGGAGTATTTGTCATACTTGAATATGCTACTTTTGATTTTGAGAGATTATTGTAATTAGCTTTTGCCATGTCCATTCTGACCAATTCAGGAGCAATGGCAAGCACAAGTGATGTTTCAACATCCCCTGCATGATCAAATTCACTTTGCATCAACTGCCAATAATTGATTGAATGTATGCTGATGTCGTTGGGTATTTTTCCATACAAATTCTGGGCGATATACTGTAGCACTCCTGAATTACCGTGGTGACCATTTATTAGCACGATATTCTTCATACCATTTTCGACAAGTGAACAACAAATATCAGATAGAATTCGCGATAGAGTGGAGTTGTGCACTGAAATGTTAAACATAGGTCTATGTTCATAAGATACTCCAAATAAAATTGGTGGTAGGACAAAAGATGGAATCTGTTCTGCAACTAATCTTGAAATATTTTCTGCAATTAAAGAATCTGTAGAAACAGGTAGATGCTCTCCATGTTGCTCCAGTGATCCTACGGGAATTATCGCTCGCTGAACCGTGTTAATTATATTGCAAAATTCGCCGTGGGTTATCCTGTATATAGAAACAGACATCTCTAAAATCAGGCAGTCATACAAGTTTATGAACTTTACAACATTTCAATTAATGGTCTCTCTATAGAGAGATGCTACTTATGACGGTATTCACAAACTGATAATGATACGGATGCCAATTTGCTCGATCATACTACTGATGATGTCATTGTAGTGACATGTGTGACTCTACTACTAATGGCATTCTGCTGCGTATATTCAAGATGTATCCACACATATTGTTGTATATGGTTTTGATGTTAAAACTTTTGTATTTGCTGTCTTATTTATATGAATTATGTAAATTATTTGGTAGCCTAAGAATAGCTGATGCTTTAACATCAACACTAAAAATCAGTATTATTATATGGATTAATGAAGTTCTAGATCGAACCGCCTGGGAAAACTTCTGTTGCATCTTCTGCGTTACTACCCTTAACATGATCTTCAAGAGTGCAACATTCACATTTTGCATCTGAGCATTGTTGTGAAAATTCGTGATCACATCCTCTGCAACTACAAACCAGGTCTGATGTATCATTGGACATTGTCTTTATTTAAATAATAAATCATTGAGTATAAATGTATCATAAATATTTTCTTGGGTGGATAATGCAATATAAACAAACTCAGGCTATGTTTAATCTGTTCATGTTACGTATTGTTAAATAAATAATATATGATATCCCGAATATGCTACTAGGAACGTACGAAAAAAACAGACAGAAAAGGGCCATCAATTTCATACAATACAACAATAATGATATAATTAGGAAGAGAGTAATAGAATAGAGTTCACACTGAACAAAGTTCGAATTATCTTTACGTTGGTAAATCCAGAACATGGATCAGTCTGTAATAATTAAATGAGGACACCATACAAGTAGCAAACAGCAACAATAGGAGTCTAAAGTATAGATTTGAATGAGTGCCTCATACTAAATTTTTAGAAATAAGTAGTCGAGAAATTTGTTGATTCTGCACTATACCTTAGATTATAGAATTTATATATTGTCCTTCCTCTAAGTTGACTATAAAAGGGCTGCTACTAAATCTTCAATGGTGTTAAGAATTTTTACTTGCTTTCTCCCAATACATAAGCAGTAACTGCAATACTATGGGGGGGGACATCAGAATATAAAATCGACCAAAGAGCAATAACAATAATAATAATTGGTGATGTCCGTGTCATTATACTATTGTCATGACAAATGAATAACTCAAAGATTTATTGTAACTATATTTGCAAGGGAATACCTTATTTACTTTCATTACACAATTGAAACTCGATACATTCCTTCTCATACTTTCTTGCTTTTACCTGCTTGGTTTTGCTTCTTCTTCCATAATATGTACTCTTCCCCAGTACACTTCAAGTCTTTCTTCAAGATATAATTTCAAAGCGGCAAGGAGTGTTGAGGCTTCTAATGCCTGTCCTTTCTTTTTAATAGTTTCAAGTGTATCTGACTGCAAAACTTTGAAAGATTCCTGGCATATTATTGGACCTTGATCTAGATCTTCAGTGACAAAATGTGCGGTGCAGCCAACAATCTTTGCTCCTCTTTCAAATGCCTGGACATATGCATATGCTCCAGGGAATGCAGGTAAAAGTGATGGATGGATATTGATAACCCGATTAGGATATCTCCATACAAAGTTAGGAGTTAATATGCGCATATATCTTGCCAAGACTATAAGATCAATATTGTATTGTTCGTTTAATTGTAGAATCCTGCTTTCTGCTTCTATTTGATCTATATTACTCACAACATGAAATGGTATTCCAGCGTCTTCTACAATCAACTTCAAGTTGCTATCATTGCTCCCAATGATCACAAGAAAGTTAGCCTTGATCTCACCCTTCTGCCTTGCCTCTAAAATTTTCAAGAGGCAGTGATCCTCCTTGCTAACCAGAATAGCCACGTTTCGAAGCCTATTTGGCTCTTGGTAATGCACTTTAATTTCCATGTGTAATTTCTCAGATAGTTCCTTCAGACCATTGTCAAGCTCATTCATAATCACTTTTTGAAAAGATGCTTCGAGGTGCATTCCGAATAATCCTCGAACTACATTCTGATTTATTTTTTCGATATTTCCTCCATTTCTGAAAATAAAATTAGTGATATCTGCAACAACTCCTTTACGATCTTTTCCAATAACTGTGACTTCGATAAGCGTCTTTTCATAATCGTCAGTCATATCGACGATCGATAACGGCCGCCGCCGAAATAAATCTTATACTCAACTAAAGGTTAATGCTTATATAATGATATTTCTAATTAAATAAAGTTGATTCATTTTAAGAAAACTTCTATCTATGGAGAAGTAACTATTCCTGGGGCCTAAATGATTTGTTTCTGAATAATATCGCTAAGAGTAATTTTGTTATTGGTTGATTATAGGAGCCGTCTATTATTATGAAGCAACAGAGACAAAAACAACAAAAGGCCTCAAAACCTCGAAAGAATTATGACTATAACAAGCCGATAGGAAAATGCATAGTTTGCTATTTTCTCTCAGGATGGCATTGCTATGACTGTGACAATGATTTTTGCGAGCCCCATTTCCACGATCATAAAGAACGAAACCTTTGCATAAAGGTGGTTTAATCCATATGTATATCGACGTCGTCTGCTGGTTTGATGATTCTGGTACAGAGTTATGTAAAAATTATAAAATATCATGGCTTGATTTAAAAAAAGAGATTTCAAATTTACTAAAAGAAAATGAAATATTACTTGATGAAACTATCTTTGAACCTTCGAGATCTAACACTGCCATTATACAGCCGTTGGCCGGCTCCATAAAAGTACGTGGAGATGGTTCTGCAAAAACCGATTATCGTTTGATAGAACTATTCAACACGTCCGCTATCAGACGTGCTTTCATCGCTATTGATAGAGTCACTGTTGGTGTAATATATCCTCCTCCATGTTCTCTGATAAGATAACGTATATAGATTGATAATATAAAGAAAATTTATAGTAATATATAAGCAGTAAAGTAGCTATATGACTGAAAATTTAGTTTTATTAAACTTCCTTCATGTCTTCATAATAGATTCTGCTACTTTCTTCTGAACAAAGTTGTATAAAATGTGTAATTATTTATACAAAGAAAGATTTCAACTATGACTTATCCTCACTCTTGGAGAAACGATTTGATGATCCTATCGATGAAAGCTAAATAGAATGTAAACTGATATAAGTTCATTATTCTGTTTGATAAATATCAAATCAAAATCTACTTCTTCTGCAGATGATGAATATTATAACGATAAAGATAGTAGTGATAGTCTTAGTCACGGTACCAATGATGATGATGATGGCAGTATTGAACAAGGTAGTAGTAGTAGCCGCCGCCATCGTCATCATGATCATCTCAGTTCGAGAGAGCGGATTAGACAGCACTTAGGCGCAAGAAGGATTGAATTTATTTCAACAGCTGTTATTTGTGTGATTTTTGCTGTTAGTTTTGCTCATCTTGAATACTATTATATTAAAGATCCTGCATTGCAAATCTCAAATGGAAAAGTACAGGTAATTGATCCTAATTTTGATCGAAGTAGAGAGACAGAACCAATAATCGGCAATATGTATCAGTATCATCTCTTTCCAATGCTTTTCATTTTTATCCTTATCAGTTTTGCTGCTTTATTTGATGATATGACATTTAGGTTATTTGGAAAGAGCAAAAGAAGAGAAGCATTTTTTCTTGGTTTTGCAAATCTAGTAACTGCAATTACTGTAGAGGATTTTGCATGGTTTGTGAATAGATGGTTAGTACCGCTCGAAGATGATCCAAAAGGCGAACAACTAATGCAATTTTCCGATTGGACTTCTATGCATTTAGGAGCATTGGATATTGGTAGTAATTTTGTGATACCTTATTGGTATCTTATTGCCATTGCTGGAGCTACAATGGCATATTATGTTGCCTTTAGAAATCATGATATCATAAACTAATTATTTGTTATTATGTGTACGTAGGTCCGAATATTAAGCAGGATTTTATAGAAATTAATGAAGATCATGGATTTCATAATAACAATATTAAAAGAGAAGAGACAATAGTAATAATATTTTCCTATTTCTCATACTATATTACCCAGACTGTTTAATGAGATGAAAAAGAAGAAATAATTAATATCAACATTTAATTTTCATCGTTTTTATTATCTTCTTTGATAAATTGATCTCCCAAAGTCCCTTTAAAATTGGCTACTTCTGCAAAGCTTAGCCGATCAACGTTATTATTATCTTGCCTTATCCAAATAATATAACCATCACTGTCTAGTATTAGTCTTTTAGAACGTTCCAGGTATCTGAGTATAGTGGTTATTTTCACAGAATTTAGTGAGGGTATAATTTTAGGAAGGTCTTTTACTTTGGAATACGTGTTTCTGTTTTTTATCGATGTTATGAATTTATTGATATCGTCTTCTGATATCTCATTTGCTGGCTTGGGTTTCTTTTTTTTTGTAAATTTCTTGGATCTAATAAGTATTTATATCTGGACTATGATTCTAAAACTTTGTGTTTTGTGTTCTTTCTTTTTCCAATCTAGTGAGATAAGAATAGATAGAATGCGGGGGGTGGGATTTGAACCCACGAATCCCTAAGGAACAGGGTTATAGGAGCGCGTGTGTATTGTACCGTCCTGGCTCATTCTAAGCTTCGCACTCCTTCTAACACAATAGTATGAGAAAGAGACCTGCGCCGTTGGCCAGGCTTGGCAACCCCCGCACGCACGCACGCACGCACGCGCAACGTTCATTTTGGATCATTCAATAGCCAAATTTATCTATTCTTATTCTCTATGAGTATACGTAGATAATGCAAAATAATAATCATAGACTTTTTGGAACTAATGGCGTTAGAGGAGTATTTGGAAAAGAATTCACACTCGATCTGGTTGTTGATCTATCATATTCCCTTGCAACATTTTTTGGAAAAGGACCAATTATTGTGGGATATGATGGAAGAAACTCAAGTCCAATTTTATCAAAAATAGTCCGTTCAGTGATCAATTCTGCAGGAATAGATGTGAGTAATGCTGGATTGGTGCCTACTCCTTGTCTTCAATACGCTGCAAAACAACTTGGTTACAATGGTGGAATAATGATCACAGCTTCTCATAATCCACCTGAATACAATGGAATAAAGCCTACTGCTAACGATGGGGTAGAGATCTCTCGAGAAGATGAGTTAAAAGTTGAAGATATCTATTACTCTAAAAAATTCTCCAAAAGTGATAGTTTTGGTCGAGATTTTACCAACGAAACCATAATTGGTTCTTATATAGAAAAAGTCCTCTCACTTGTAAATATTGAAAAGATCAGGCAAAGAAATTTTACGGTTGTAATGGACATCGGAAATGGTGCCCAATCTCGTGTAGCTCCATTCTTGTTAAATAAATTAGGATGTAAAGTAATTACTATAAATGGCAATATCGATGGTGATTTTCCTGGACGCGGATCAGAGCCTACTCCTGAAAACCTTAAGATGCTTTCAAATATGGTGAAAGACTTGGAGGCTGATTTTGGAGTAGCATATGACGGAGACGGAGATCGAAGCTTGTTTTGCGATGAGAGAGGAACAGTACACTGGGGAGATTTGGTCGGAGCAGCAATAGTGAGATATCTATTAAATACAAAGCATAGGAGAGCAGAAGTTGTATGTCCGATCAATACTACAATGGCGCTTTCTCTAGTTGCAAAAGAAGCAGATTCGAAGGTAATTCACACAAAGGTCGGAAGCGTCGAGGTATCAAGAGAAATGTTAAGGCGCAAATCATTCATTGGCCTAGAAGAGAATGGTGGTTTTATGTATGGCAAATTAAATGAAGTTAGAGATGGCGCAATGACTACAGCTCTAGTTTTGGAGATGCTGTCGTTATCAGATAACAATAATAATAATAAAGAACAGACATTGTCGCAGATAATTTCTTCATTACCAAAAATATTTCAATATAAAACTAAGTTTAGATGTCCAACAAAACAGATTGCTAATGACATCGTGACTACATGTTTAGAACATGGCAGTCCAAAAAAAATTGAAACCCTTGATGGAGCCAAAATTTGGATAGACGAGGATACATGGATTATGGTTAGACCAAGTGGGACTGAGCCGTTTGTTAGGATGTACGCAGAATCTGTAGATAGTTCATTGCTAAATTCAAAAGTCGCAGAATATCGTAGATTAATTGAAAGTAAAATATAGACATTATACCAAGATACATATGGACAACATTTTTAATACGCTTCTTATCCTCTTAGAGCGGAATGAGGATGATCCCAATGGGTGATAGAATGAATTATGAGTAAACCCTATTATGTGAAATTTGAAACTCCTAAAGATTTAGTAAGTGCCGTTTATGAAGCCGTTCGCTTAGCAAAACAGAGCGGCAAGGTAAGAAAAGGCACAAATGAAACTACAAAATCAATAGAACGTGGTACAAGTCGACTGACTGTTATAGCCGAAGATGTAGAACCACCGGAAGTAGTCGCACATCTGCCTATTCTATGTGAAGAAAGAAACACAGCGTACATTTTTGTGCCAAGCAAGCAACAATTGGGTGCCTCTCTTGGAATAGACGTTGGCTCTGCTGCAGCTACCATTCTAGAAGCTGGTGAGGCTCAGCATATAGTTGAGCAAGTAGTCAATTCGATTGCCAGTATGAAAGGCAAAAAATAATGATGGTGGCAGGCGTATATAGTAGATGAGCAAAAATATAGAGGAAAAAGTTATTCCTGCAGAAGTTATTCAGATCGTTGGCAGAACGGGAATTGCAGGTGAAGTAATTCAGGTTAGAGTAAAAGTCTTGGAAGGAAAAGATAAGGGTCGTATCCTGACCAGAAATGTCAAGGGCTCAATTAGAATGAATGATATCTTGATGCTTAGAGAAACCGAACGAGAAGCACGCAAAATAAAGTGAGAGAATCAACGACAGGATAGTATGATAAATGAGTAAAATAGCAACCTCTCTACGTAACTGCTTCTTCTGTGGAAGACACATATCACCAGGCACAGGAACTATGCTAGTCAAAAATGATGGCTCGATTCAATGGACTTGTTCGGATAAATGCAAAAAGAATCTTCGCAAATTAAAGCGGGATCCTAGAAAGTTAAAATGGACCACTAAATACGTAAAGGGTGGTATCAAAGTTAAGAAGAAATAACATTATGGTCTTAGA
>JAREAI010000390.1:0-2609 GCA_029240435.1 Nitrososphaeraceae archaeon
GTTAATATCTGACTTTAGGGGAAAGAGTCTTCCATCTGAGCAGATTGAAGCCGATTACAATAATACTCTGAATTATCCAAACAACTATTTTGTGGCGCCAGAAAGTTGGCACGATTGTTTCTATACTACTTCTAGAAAGAATATGCTTTTGCTTAGCAGAGGAATTGAGAATATTGTTAGAGTAAAACCACCATTTAACAAATTTGTATTGTTATCGTTGTTTCAAAGAGTTAGCAATTTCAACAATAGTGTAAAGGAACAATATACCGAGATGGCACCACTTACAAAGAAGTTGTATTTGATAGGGGGCAGAGGACTCGCTGCTGGAATCAGGCTACCCAATACAGAGATTATTGACAGCAATCGTTCAGGCGATTTTTTACTACTAATCGGAATCTTGCCAATAGATGCATGGGAGTTTTAAAGAGTTTGCTACCTATTCAAGAAGTGGATATTTGATATATTATGCTCTCCGTAGAAGGAAAAGATCAAATCTGCTCTTGATGATGACATGACGACAAACCGAGTTAATCAATTTCAATAACATGCTTTTAGCTAGCCCAGAAAATATTTATTATATAAGTAGATTATGTGGAGATAATATGTTGCTGTTATGGTCTCTGAGGATATGATAATGGAATGCTTAACAAATAGCAAAATACCTATACGGTTAGCTTGTATGTCTATCTCGGATTGGCCTATAGTTGTTTCATTATGGTATACATATCTGAATAAGAAGGTTTATTGTGCCACACAAAATACAGCTAAGGTAGTCAAATATTTGAGGAAAAATCCAAAATGTGGTTTCGAAATCGCAGGAGATTCTTTTCCCTATCGAGGCGTCAGAGGTTATGGTAAAGCATCAATAGTAGAAAATAAAGGTGAAGAAATTCTACGTATGCTGATACAAAAATACTTGACGGGAAAAGAGACAACAACATCATCATTAAAATTATATAAACTACTACTATCTAAAGAGCATCTGCAAAATGAGGTTGCAATAGAAATTATACCAGCAGCTATGTTTAAGTGGGATTATAAAAAGCGCATGATAGATATCTAGTATCATTATGACGGATTCAAATCATTCCCATATACACCAAAGCAAGATGCATAATTTGCGCGCTACATATAATTTCAATTTTGAATACAATGAAATATCATAAAATAAGGTAGAGTTAGTTATCTAATTTTAATAAATGCCATAAAAATATTCAATCGCCTTATTATGACATGGTAACTAAATCAAAGAAAGGATAACAATTGATATTAAAATTTGTTCTGCTGTTTAATTAAATGTTAGAATCCAATCTAAGAACCGATATCCTCACGGTGTGAGCTGTGGATCACCCTAATCTTGACGTTTTATTTTGGCTAAACTGTAATATTATAGGAAAGAACATATTGTCTACTATAACTAAAGAGCAACAACAATTACAAGAGCATGAGCCGATGCAATGACTGTCTTCATGTATGCTCTAAAGACTCGAAACAAGAAGACAATGCAGTAGAGGATGGCCTGCTGTAATGGAGGATATTAATATTAATAGCCCTCTCACAGAATTAATTATTCTCTAATAGAAGGATAAAAGATGAGCTCATCGAATAAAAGAATAGTTATACTTGGTGCAGGCTATGCTGGAATATTTTTAGCCACCAACATTGCTCGATATCTCAAGGGGAAAGCAGGAGAGGTAATACTTATTGATAGAAATCCTTATCATCAATTGCTTCAAGAGATTCATTTAGTAGCTACAGGCTTTAGAACAGCAAATGAAGTAAAAATACCAATTTTAAGATTAATAGATGGAATGAATATAAAATTCATTCAATCTACTACAAAACAAATAAGACCAGATAAAAATCTGGTTATTTTAGAATCGACCGAAATTAAATATGATGTTCTTATAATATGTCTGGGTGCTTCTACAAAGTATTTTAATATTAAAGGAGCTAGAGAAAATAGTTTACCATTACGCTCTATTTCTGATGCATCGTTGATCTATGATAGGGTGAGCGCACTTACTAAATTAAATAAAAAGCAAAATATCGTAATAGTAGGAGGAGGTGCCACAGGTGTGAGTCTTGGAGGAGCACTATCAGATTTTATAAAGGATACCAAAAAAACAGATAGCATTTCTATAACAATTATAGAAGCACTACCAACTATTCTTTCAGGATGGGATGAACGCTTAGTTAAGAAAGTAAATGAAGTATTACATAAAAAAGAAATAAGAATAATGACTAGATCTCCAGTTACTAAAGTTGAAAATTGTGGCAGTAGTGTTTATCTTAGTGATGATGATGATAATGCAACAAAGATTCATTCTTCTCTAACTATTTGGACCGCAGGAGTTAAAGGTTATGATATACCAACAGATCCCGAAGTTGAAAAAACTAAAGATGGCAAAATAATTGTAAATGAATTCTGTCAGATTGATAGATATCCAAATATTTTTTCGATAGGCGATATAGCTGCAGTTAAAGATGAGAATCAAAAATTATACCCGCCTTTAGCTCAGATTGCAATTAGAGAAGCAAAATATCTTTCAAAACTTATCCCAAAACACTTCATTGATGGTAGTGACGTAAAGTCTTTGCCAGATGAA
>JAREAI010000110.1:0-7800 GCA_029240435.1 Nitrososphaeraceae archaeon
TAACAAAAAAATCTCAAAATATAAGTTACATGAGAAATGGAATAGAGTATTGCTCTGTTGAAGTTACCTGTGATAATGGGAGTCAATATAGAATACAGGCTTATGGAGATGAAGCTGTGGATCTCTATAAAGAAATATACAAATGCTTTATGTGTGGTATGCCTCTTAAAGAATTAAAGAAATCTACGTTAGTTGAAGAAAGAATTGATGGCACGACTTACACTTTTGATAATAATGGATGCGCACTAATATTCAAGAAACTTAGGAGTGTAATGGGAGAGGATGAAGAACACACACATTAGAGAACTAAATATACCTACATTTATCTGAATCCAATACAAGGAAAATGTTTAATCTTTTTCCTTCTTAATTCTTATGATATGAATATACTTTTAACATCTATGTCAGCATTAATCTAAAAAAATACTCTTTGAAGGCATCATTTTAATCTATTTAAGAATAATAAAGTCATAACAGGCTGATGCTAATCAGGAGGATGCTCTGGGAATATCAGCAACATTCGAAAATAGCTATTGAGAGATTCACGTGGTATCCAAATACAAAATGCATTGTAATGGAATGTAAAACAGACTTGGTAACAAATAGAAATAAGATGAGTTGAACCCCTTTACCACAAGGGCTGTTGACGATGCTGAGAATGCTGTAGATGAAAGGAGAAGATTCATCTCATCCCTCATATATATCGCCATCATGATTATCATTATCTGATCGATTAGTTTCTTCTTCTTTTGTTGTCTTAGATTTGGTATTAATTTTTGTATATGAATAATATATTGATGTTCGCATTTGTTCTCGTTGTCGTTCTCGTTCTGGTTTTTGCTCCTCTAATGTGGATAGTTCTGGCAATGCGGTAAAAGGTCTAATATCTGGATAATAAGGATAAGTTGCAGTTAGATTATCTAGTTTAGCATATTCGGATTGCTCTTGCTCTTGAACTTTTTGTCTGAGCTTTATAGCGCCATATAGTTTTTCAACCCATTCAAAGAGCTGTTCAATGGCAATTCTATAACTTTTGCCATTTTCAGCTGCAATTTCTCTAATTGTATTACATAAAATCTTTAGATAGTTAATTCCTAATCCCATAGAACTTAACTCGTCAATAAGAGCGAGCTTTTGATAATGAACGCTTATCCTATTTTCAAGTATAACACAATTTTGCTCAAGCATCAATTTGCGTTTGACTAATTCATTGACTCGGTTCGGAAGATATTCTAATTGCAATTTCAAAGATTGTAAATCTTGAAATTCTGATATTACTTCCTTAACATTGAAACCATATTCTTCTCTTAAGCTTTTGATTAGTTTAACAAATTTAGAAATATCTTCATTATATATATCTAATCCATGTTTTTCTAGTTCTTCGATTAAATTCCAACATTTCCTAAGTTTAGTGGTAGTTTTCTTTTCATCCTGTAAAGCTGCATCATGAAGTTCTTTTGCTGCTGATGTCTCCATCTCCAATGTTTCTTTTGTTTCTTCTATTTTTTTGATATCCTCATGCCGCTTTCTTATTTGCTCATCTAGCCTTGATATCTCATTTTTCTTTTCTCGAATATAGTCTGGTATCCTCGAAAAAGGAACTTCTTTTAAAATATTGATCAATGCTTGCAAATTAGATGCAATATCCAGAGGTGTCAAACCAAATCTTTGACAATATTCATAGACTTCATTGATAAAGGATTTGAACTGATTCACATTTACACCTAATTTCTTCATAGTACTCGATATCCGAAGTCCTTCAGCGCATTGGGCAGCATCAATTCCTAGTCTCTTCATGTTGATTCCTAGTTCCCTTATAGCCTCTGCATCGCCGTCCCCAAGTTTCTGTCTCCATTCAGCAATTATATTAGATACTGTACCTTCACTTACTCCAGTGATAAGAGCAATATCTTTTCTTGAATTGCCCTCAATCCATAGTCGTATTACAGTTTGTCTTGTATTTTCAGATATATTTGAAGTCATATTATTTCTGCTAGTTTAAATCCTCATTCCTTTTAACACTTACCCGGTCAAATTGGTCATTTGCCCGGTCAAATCGGTCACAGCACAAAATAGGCTGATGATGACGGTACAAAATATATTACAATTTGAATATTGTAATTTGCTATTAAACTTAGATCAGTTTACTATATAATTTCTACTAGTCATTAGTATATTACTATTGATCTAATTGCAAATGCTTGACTCAAAATGATATCAGATTTATAGTGTCATCAGAAGAACACTTTTGTTAAGACCAAGATTACCGTTAATCGTAAAATTAATCCTGATCTCCTGATCGTAGATTTCGAAGCATGTAACGAACCCAATCTGGGAAACCATAAAAGTCACGACCTCGATGAGTCAGAAGACAAATATCTTCTGGAATCATTAAGATAGTATGTAAAGCATTTGATTACTTTACAGAAGGTACTATTGAGATCACCTGTCGCTGTCTCTATGGTCTAGTCTATCTTTACCACTCTGGAGACCATACTATTTCCTGAATTTCAAAAGATCTTTTCTTGATCAATTTTACTATGCATAAAAATATAAAAAATTTCCCTGATCTAGTAACGATGATCATTTGTATTGACTGAGGTAAAGAACCTCCTTCACACCTATCCATCACCTTCAATGGCTCTCTTGGCTTTCGATCTGGCCAATGGTGAAAATAAATGATTTCTTAATTTTGCAATCTAGAGAAAGCCCGCCTTAGACAGTAACCATTATAATTGGCTTCCAAATGGTATTGGATTTGGAGGTCCTGCACCTGAAGGAAAGGAGTTACCTATTAGCTATAGCCCAATACAGAAATTTATGTGGTAGGATGCTAGGATACTAGGAGGAGGAGTAACTTTATTGATTGGCTTAAATATCATGAAAGAATATGGTCAGCTATATATAACAATATAGACTTTATAAAAAGCATGCAAATTCCCAAAATATATCTTATATTTGGTATATTTGTCACTTTAATGTCTGCATTATTACTAGATCCTAATAGTCAAGCACTCGCTCAGGAGCAATTTCTAACTTATGAAAATCCTGAATCAGGAATAAGCATACTATATCCTTCTAACTGGGAAAAGTTAGCAAATCTAGATAACTTTGTTACCTTTACAGCCCCACCTGAAACTGATACACGCATATATCCAGCAGCACTTGGTTTAAAAGTTCAAGAATTATCATCCCAAAATATACCGTTAAAGGAAATTACAAAGGTGCAAATGTCAGATTTAAAAAAAAGTAATCCAGATCTGAATGTTTTAGAATCGACATCTACTACTATTGCAGGCAAACCTGCTCATAAAATAGTGTTTAGCGCTATAGACAATGAGGAAGTTGAACGTAAGGCTATGCAAGTTTGGACAGTAATTGGTAATAAAGCAGTTTTGATTACATACAAGGCAGACCCTGATAAATTCTCAAGTTACTTGCCAACTATAGAAAGAATGATTGATTCCTTTAAAGTTATAGAATAGGGAAAGTGTCCATTAGATGTGTTGCAAAATAAAGAATAATGAGGGAATCTTTTTGAGATAGGTTGATAACATTGCTTATAGTAGACTTTTATCAATTTGAAAATGATATTAATATAGATGAACCCCTTTACCGCAAGGGATATAATCCCGCCCAGTCCATACTAGTTTTTATCCCTAGTTTACCAGTGAAATTGTCTGTTATCAGCATAAAGGTTTGTGTTTAATGATAAAAATACATCAAAAGAACAAGCCTATAGAGCCAAATACTCAAATGACATCAAAAATAAAAGACAAAGACATTTCATAATAAGTTTACAAAAGGTAATTTAGATAAAAGAAATTATAATAGAATCAATATTATTACTAATACTAATACTATACTGACGACCAATCTGCTTTGGTGTGTCTATCCATTAATTTCTTTGCGTTAGTTATTATTTTCATTGTATCATATTATTGCTCTTGTTAATTATTTCTGCTAGATCTTGTCCATTAGAAACTGCATAGCAATTATAGCCTTCTTTAAAATCACAATACTTTGAGTTTACATTTTCAATCCCTTTTCTGTTTATTATCAATACTGTATCATTGTGTATTGCTTCAAGAAATGTATATCGAGTTCCACCACCATCGTGTCTAAGGACAGATAAATCAACCATAAATTTTCCTTTACTTAATATATGGAGACGTTGTAAAAGACTTTTCAAATGTACCAGAATAGTATTGTTTGAATAACCATTTCTCTCCTAAATCATGACAGATATATTTTGGATATATGGTCCATAGATTTTTATTATATTCCTTCTTTTACTATTTTTTGATGTTCTTAATTTGTTAGCGTCAATTATTATTTCTGTATGTTTTCCATAATCTACTCTTGATATTGATACTGCCTATGTTTTTGTTATCATATTATCATCATTATCACCATTTTTTTGTGTAGGATAAGCATAGAAAGGACGATAAAGAAATTTAGGATTAACATCATATTTATTTATAAGATATTCTTGAAAGCTTTTTCTCATACAAATAATATTCCAGTATTTCAGATACGAATCATTTTGCTTAAAAATTTCTCCCGGGTCATGAATCACAATTGTTATATCATTTCGCTTTAATTTTTCAAGTGAAAGTGTGTTTATACATATCAGTAATGAATGGATTTTGATAGTACCAAGTGCTTCTATTGAAAGAGTTTGATAGTATATGCCATAACCAAATTCTCCTTAGCATTTTCTTCATTTTTTTGTTAAAAGTAACACATATTTTTTTCTTAATAAATGAAATAGATGCTAGTAAAAGTAACACATCCACCATAGTTATAATAATCAGATAAAAAGACATATTGTCTCTCTTCTTCCATATATTGTACTATGTGATTCTATATTTAACAGCTATTTTAAATACTAAAATATTGCTGCTCAATATAATATTATGCTATTTAATTTATTTCTGTTATGCTACAAGCAGAGGTTTTACTTTCCATGTGCTCGCTGACTGTGTTCACGAAGTTCTTCTTGCGTAACAAAATACATACCACATACTTCACACTTATAAGAACCCGAAATTTGGGCTGACATGATTTTATATGCTTTAACGTTTTATTTATAACTTTATCTTGCTGATGTGTTAGATATTGTGAAAAGTGTTTAATTATGACAGTCTAATAGACATCTTCTAGGTTTTCAGAGATAATGGAGAATAGAATTTTCAGAAAAAAACTGACTTAGACACTCTGCCACTTCACAAGCAATTAGATAATGATAGATTCTAGAGAGTCTGGTCAATTTTGTTGCTACCCCTAGCTTGTTTTGTTGATGCTATATCACTCCTAGTTGGACTACTGCAATGGATTATTAGAATGTCCAATAATAGTATCTCCTTTCAATATTATGCAACAAACACATTTTTGCTCCAAACAAATCTTGGATTCTTCATGCTTACAGATTAGGCATATACAAGCCTGTTTGGTGATAGTTTTGTCATCATTCTTCTGTCTGTTTGTCCTTGCATTAAGATATAACCATAATACAATCATAGATACACCCATTATCATAAAGATGAAAAATATCATTGTACCTGCTCGGAGTATAAGCAATATTATACTGAATATTATTATGACAAGGCCGTAGATTAATGGCCAAAGTGGAGCACGATTATTATTCAATTTGTTTATTGTATAGCAACTTCAAGCTGTTCTCTGTCTTTACTTTTCTTGTTCTTTTTGCGGAGTTGTCTTATCTCTTCAAGTGTTTCCTTTAATTGTTCTTCTGATATCTTAGACATTCTGGAATCGGATTCAACACCTCTGGCTTGAAGTACCTCTTTAGTGAATGCTATAATCTCATCTTTATGTTCTTCTTCTTCTTCCTCCATGGTTAGCATACTATTGCTCATAAACGTGAAATATGCAAATTCAGTCATAACTATTTAGAGAACAAACTTACTATTTACTCTATGTCTCTGTGCTATAATAATATTAATTCTATCATCTTCTTAACTAGTAATATTTTGCTTTTGCTTTAGTATTAGATATAACATGGTAGTCTTCCATATATAGTGGATTTATATGGCAATAATGCCACAAGAAGTAGCCATTTTAAGCAATCAGGTTTTAAAGGAAGCAGTTAAAGGATGAAACTACAGTAAAAAACTATGTTGCAATGAGATCATATAAAGATAAGGCTTGTCATGCAAAAACAAAATATAGTATTTTTTTATAATTATATAAGATATTGAAATGATGGAGCAAGAGACGACAGGAAAAAGAAATAGTAGTTATCCTAGAAAAAAATAGATTCAATACTCTTATTGGTGCAGATATTTATTTAACCATCAAATTATATTAGATCACGTTTGTTCAGGACATGAAAGAGAATTAATTGCTCATCATGGCTGAGATTGCATTTTAAAATACTGAAATTTTCATATTTTGCTATCATATTACTTTTTAGCTTTACTTTGTCCTTCTTCACTGACGAATTTTTGAAAAGAAGACCTCTTTTGATTATCAAGGATTGTATTTCTTAGTAAGTTTCTTTATGACTGTGGGGCCTCTGAAGCATGTTTGCGAGTATCTTTTTAAGAATCGAAAAAAATTGTAGTGTATACATAGTCTATGTGAAATTGTAGGCCGTAACAATATCCCCCATGACGCGGAGTCGATATATAGACAGGATGACGATTTGGATCATGTCACAATTATGCACCTGTCAAGCTTACAGTTGTATTATGATACGTGTATATCTGAAATACCATAGTTATATCGAGTTTGCTACAACTTAATAGAAACAGCGGTCACAACTGTTGCTTTCCTGATGGTATCAGGCACCATCATTACTATGATGATGTTTGCTGATTAACAAGAAGGCAATGAACTGCTTAATCAAAAAGGAAAGCCCCTTTTGCGCTCAAAAGATCACGCTTGTTGAAACTCCTAAAGATAGTGTGCTTGCATAGATAAGTAATTTTTACGATAAGCGTCAGATATTTGTCCTTGATATTCATTAGATAGAAATGTCTAGGAAATATAGAATGAATGACATGAGCAAAAAATGCTACGAACTGGCTCCTGATTTGACAATCTGCAGGATACTGAACGGGATGTGGCAGGTTGCAGGCGGCCATGGATACATCGATCATGAATTGGCAATCTCAGACATGATGAAATATCATGATGCTGGCTTTACGACTTGGGACCTAGCAGATATTTATGGCCCAGCAGAGGATTTTATTGGGCACTTCAGGCGTAGATTATTGACACTAAAAGGAAAAGAAGAACTCGACAGAATTCAGGCATTAACAAAATGGGTGCCACATCCAGGAAGAATTACACGTTCTATCGTTAAAGAAAATATAGAAAGATCGCTTCGCAGAATGAATGTTAGCTCCCTTGATTTACTTCAATTCCACTGGTGGGATTATAACAATCCGTATTACATGGATGCTCTCAAATACCTATCCGACCTTCGGGATGAAGGAATGATCAAACATATAGGTCTTACAAATTTCGATACTGAACGCATGCAGATAATGATAGAGTCAGATCTACAAATTGTATCTAACCAGGTTCAATATTCGATTATAGATCGTAGGCCAGAAGAAAAGATGATACCACTTTGCCTGGAGCATAACATAAGTCTCCTTACCTATGGAACGATCTGTGGGGGGCTGATGTCAGAGCGTTATCTAGGAAAAACACAGCCATCCGCTGCTGAGTTAAATACGTTAAGCTTACGAAAATACATGCAGATGATAGATGTATGGGGCGGATGGAATTTGTTCCAAGAACTTTTATCGACTTTGAAGAGAATTG
>JAREAI010000006.1:0-22134 GCA_029240435.1 Nitrososphaeraceae archaeon
AGATTCCATAGTAACATCAATAGTATGATCATCTACTCTAACAAATTGTGAAGTAATTTTTTGATCACTAAACTCCATTCCTCTGTATTTTGTATATAATATCGGTTGACCGTATCTCACTACATACGCTTCACAGCAATCTATTTGTTGTATTAAATTTACAAAGTATTGTCTTGATGAAATATCCTTGAATGTAGAATTCATTTTTGAGATTATCATAAGTTTGAGTAGATTGTAGATAAAATCATCTGCATATCTTATGAATTCTTCGAAATCAAAACGTACCTCTTCTATTACCAATCTAGTATTCGTTATCAGAATAAAGAAATTATCGCTATTTTTGTTTAATCACTCTTTTGCTCATAAACACTATTCAACATAGATCATCATCTCAATAAGAAGATGTGCTTTTCTAGCTGATATTGTTTATTAAAAATATTATAAACAAAATCTAGATTGAGAGATTTTTAATGATATATAAAAATACCTTAACATAAAAGTTTAATAATCTATCAACATCATATGCAACTGATCTTCTAATATTATGCGTATTATTAGATTTAATATCTTTATATTCTTTATATAAAGGGTCAAAAAATAATGATAATGCCACTTAAATTTATCTAATATGTAATTTATACACCAAATTCAATGGCACTGAACAAAGAATCAATAATGATAGTAGATGATGAAATTGACATCGCTACATTCATGAAATTATCTCTGCAAAAGTGCGGTTTTAATGTGGATTCCTTTACAGATCCATTTTTAGCACTTGAACACTTCCACTTAAATTCTAAAGATTACACGATAGTTATTTCTGATATAAGAATGCCAGGTATAAACGGATTTGAATTTGTACGAAAAATAAGAGAAGTCAAACCAAAAATCAAGGTCTTATTAATGACTGCATTTGATATTAATGCCACCGTATTTTCAGAAGAATTACTGGCTACTAAGGTAAATGGCTTTATTCAAAAACCAATATCATTGAAGATATTAAATAGTGAAATAAAAAAACACACTAACGGAATAAAACCCATCGCTAGATTGACTAAAAATTAAAGATGTTTCTATAATAGGTATGAGATCAACTTTCATTAACAAATACCATTAGATAGATCCTATTTCAAGATCGTAGAAGGTAATGTTGTCGTGATTTTAGCCCAGTTAAACCAGATAGAATCTGGCGCTCACTATATTCTTATCTATAGTGATTTAATCACGTTTAGGCAGATTTATTCGTATTATACAAAAATACAGTTAGAAGAAAATAATGAGCTTGTCCTGCTACTCCCATATTATGAAACTACTGATACTGTTAGGTGTCATTTACGAGAAAATGAGCATGCCTGTATAGATGTAAGAAAATATGAAAAAGAAGGTTCGCTTGTGATAATAGATTCTGTAAGAGCATATTTTTGTTCAACCTCTATTATGACATTTGTTGAAAGATTAGTAAAGCATGCAGAAAAATTAGGTAAAGATGGTGTTACTGGGATTGCTGATATGGGAGCATTCTTTCAATTTAGCAATAGTAAAAACAAAAAAGCTAGTGTAATGGAATATGAAAACTCTTTACCATCAAAATTTTATTCAAAATTGAAAGTATTTTGTTGTTATGATCAAAAAGACTTTGACAGGCTTACAGAATATCAAAAGAAAAGACTACTTGATCATCATGGTAAAGGCCTAGTGATAAATAAATAATTAGTTATTCTATGCTAGAAAAAAAGACCTCTTTCTGGCTGTTTACTTCAAATGATAAATCAGTTTTCTTGTATTTTGTGATAATCAGTCACTTTTAATAAATATAAGGCTCATTATAGAGTGGATTATCCAGGAGGTTCTAATGTATCAGAAAGATAACAAAAGTCAGATACTACATTGTATATGCTCGTAAGAATATAACAAAACAAGAGTCGCAGTAATAATAAATAATCATATACTCTACTCTGGACGAACTATTTTTTAGTAGCAGATTTATACTAGTTTGAGGCTATGTGATTTTTTATAAAACACATATGCCATTTATTTAAGAAGTTTATCTTCCTATAATTTATGCGTCAAATTAATTAGAAGCCCTTCTCATCTACAAATAGGCGTGGACTTTGCAAGACAAAAGAGATATTACAGATTTATTGATGATGAACAGAGAAATTTATAAGAAGAACAAGAGGTAATGACAGCTGAATACCTACCAATCATTGACAACAAAAGATTTTATCAAGAATTTTCCATTCATATCCCAGCGTGATAACCAGACAAAAGTATTAAATGAGATATGTGAAGCATTCAATTCTGGCTATAAATACATTATACTGGAGGCTCCTACTGGATTTGGAAAGAGTGCTGTAGCAGTATCTGTGGCAACGACTCTAGGCTCAAGTTATATATGCACCTCAACTAAGGACTTGCAGACACAATATGCTAGGGATTTTTCATTCATTAAAGTGGCGAAAGGTAAAAGCAATTTTCCTTGTTTAGTAAAAGAGGATTTCATTAAAAACGGGATCTATAGATGTAGAAGCTGTATTTCAGCAGAGGATGGAAGCGAATGCTATCATACAACTGTTGAATACGGACCATGTATGACAGATGAATCTTTTGAAGGTACCGGCTGTAAATATAGAACATTTTTAAAAGATTATGTTCTGAGTAATAAAGGAACAGAAAACGAAAAGATATACATCAACAATGATAAAGAACATCATTATAAAACGGAGTTTTTCCAATGGTTGCACTTAAAAAATCTAAAAGATAACAGTAAAGATAAAGCAACATGGAGACCATGTGAATATTTTAATCAATTAAACATAGCTTTAACCTCTAGCCATTCCATTTTCAATTACTCCAATTTCTTGGCGTTTTTGCCAAGCAAGAAAATCATCATGCCAAGAGAATTATTGGTATTGGATGAAGCACATTTACTGGAGACAGAGATTGTAAAATTTAGGGGACTATCTATTTCGAAAAAGAGATGGAGACGCTATATTAAGGATTTAAAGATAGTAGATTATGGTTATAACGAAGTCAAACGATGGATTGATTTTTTGATTGAATTAGAAACGAAAATGCTTACATTAATTGGAAATATGTCAATGATAGAAGACTTGTCACTAGAAAGGAAAATCTTGTACAATTGGCAAAACAAAAATGATGAAGAATCTAAAGCAAAGACATCGGATAACAATAACAAGAAAGTAATTCCAGCATCAGTCCTATTTGATAGTGACAAAGAAATAGAAGAAAAGTATTCTGATACTTCAAAGAAGGATGCAAAGAAGATCAGTGATGAGCTTTTTGTTGAAGCAACGAGAGATGCAGAAAAGCTTACAAGAGCAATAAACAATATATTATCTAATCCAAAAAATTGGATAATATCAGACATAAAAAAGGAAAACTATGAGGTCGTAAAAGTTGAATTAAAGCCCTTAGACATATCGGAGTACTGTCAAGCGATATTTGAAAAATGCTCAAAGACATTGATAATGAGTGCAACAATTCTAAACGATAGAACATTCTGTAGAAGTGTAGGTCTAGCTACTTCCTCTTATGATAGAGATGTTAAATTCATACGAATACCATCAGATTTTCCAGTAGAAAAAAGACTAATTTATCCTCTGAATATTGAATACCTTAATTTTAATAACTTGCAATCAGAACAAGTAAAAAATAATATTGTAAAGGCTATTGACAATCTAATGTATATACATCGTTATGACAAAGGAATAATTCATACTACTTCTTATGAGCAGTTGAATTTTATCAAAGAAAATGTATCTCAGGAAAATGCAAGAAGACTGATAGTAACGGATCCAGATCTACAAAGGGATGAAGTTTTAAAACAACATATAGATAGTATAAAGCCAACAGTTCTTATATCACCGTCATTGCACACAGGTCTTGATTTAAAAGATGATCTTTCAAGGTTTCAAATTATAACCAAGGTACCGTATCCTAATAAAGGTGACACATGGACTAATGCGAAAAGAGAGATAGATGAAGAATGGTACTACTGGCAAACAGCATTGAAATTGATACAGGCATATGGTAGATCGATAAGGTCAAAGGAAGACTGGGCAAAGACATATGTTTTAGATTCTGCATTTGGTTACTTTGTAAAGAAGAATAAGAATATCTTGCCAGATTGGTTTACCTTGGCAATCAAAGGAAGCTAAGGTAGAGAGATAGACTACTGTTATTGCTAAAATTAGATAATATGCAAGGCATAACATTTAGATGAAAAGAAATTAAGATAATCACATTCAACATGACATTTATGTTTAACTCATTTTGATGATATATATATAATAATACCATTATGTGTTAGCTGTAGCAACTAATACGTCCCATGGAAATTGAATTAAGCCCTTATTATTATCAATAAATTTATTGGCAAGTTCTTGCGCATCTTTTTTAATGGCTGAAATTACTTGGCTTCCTTTACTTTCAACTGTAGACCGAATTGCATTTGCTGTAGATGATAGATAATCTGACCAGTACTGTTCAAATGTGCCTGCTTGGTAATAAAAGGTATATTTTTTAATTGATATATCAGAGAATCCTGCGCTGGCGATTGTATTGTAAAGGTCATCGGGATTTCCAAGACTATGAACGGATGGGGTCCCTTTCGCGCGGATATCAGGTATGTATTTGAGAATAGAATTCATTATACAACTAAAATATGGCACTCCTTCTGATGTACCATGAACCGCTGCAGCTAGCTTACTTTTCTTCTCCTCGTCATCATCCTTTTTCATAATACTCTTAATTACTTTTAGGACATGATTAGGATTGGGAAAGAACATCAAAGCATATTGACATATTACTTTACTAAAACAACAAGTATTTAATCCCAAATTTTCTGCATCCATTTCTATAAATAATGCATTTGGTATATTTACTGAGGATTTAGCTATAGAAAGAGCAACTCGTGAGATATCAATTCCTGTTATTAGACCTAAATTACCAAGATAATATGATACCTCTCTTGAGACAACACCTGTTCCACAACCAAGATCCAATACAATATCATCAGCCTTTATTTTTGCAGCTTTCACTAATTCGATTGTTGATTTGAAAGGTCCAATATCTCTATTGGCCCAATCATTATGATAATTTGGAGCAACAGTATTCCAATTTAATCTGGTATTGATCTTATACCGAACTGGATCAAATATTTCATAATTCAAGTGCTTTTCTTAAAATCATATATATTTTAAGTTATTTCTTTTTAAGTGAGAAAAAGCCTCTTCTATTCAATACATCATATCATGATAATGACCGGCGATAATCGAGTCTTATTGCATTTACAGAGCAGATTGTTCATAATAATAGCTTTGTAACTTCATGGTTCAGATGATGAAAAATATGCTCGTCTTGCTTAATCATTTAGGATTATTGCTGTAGATTCCTTAATCAATGAATTTATTTTTATGCTTTGTTGAGTTAGAGTACTCATCTTTCAAATTATTGTTATAGGAGTATTTTCGCTTAAACCTTTGAATATCGTCATTGTTATAGTATAACATGGTTTCTTCGCGGATAAATTTTCCGGGTTATAGATGATCCAACGTAATAATTAGCAGTAAAACCTGATCTAATCATATATATCATCACTAGTGGGAAACTTCTGGTTATTATTACGATAATGACAAAAAACAACTCCTATTACAGCCATATGTCTTCTGGAGTAATGGTGGATAATTGGTAATTGAAATATCAAGAGATGCCTTAGACATCAAGAGACTAGGAATTTAATTAATCTCATTGCTATTACTGCTATTATTATTGAATATAGTTTTCGAATAGTTTGCAAATTTCTTCAGAGCTTGAATTCTCTCCTCTCTTTCTATTTCTGCACCTTCAATTGCAGACGAAAGAAAAGTAATAGACTTATCGAAGATCTTACGTGCTACTGGATATGGCACACCATCTTTACCACCATGAGCAAAATTATATTTTACTGGATCTTGCCATGAAGCTTTGGTTCCATAAATCAATTCTCCAATAAGAGAGAGTGCTCTTACTGTTGCTGGCCCAACTCCAGGAATTGAAATTAATTGTTCGTAGTTTTGTGGTTTGATATCATAAATATTCTTAAATAAATCCCAGTCAAGTTTTCGTGGCATTTGATAATGATTTATCATACTGTTATTGTATATTTTTTTACCTTGTCCATTATTTTCTATAATATAACAATCTAAAGTATTTGTTTCCCCAGTCCTTAATTTGTAAACGGAAGATTTTAGATTATTGACATCTCCCGTAGCCATGTCTAGACAAACTTTTTGATTATCTTTTGATTCGATAGCTGTCATATTGAGAGTATGTGGAGTTTTGTATTCAGAGATGATGCCTGTATGTGGATCACAAACAAAATTTTTTGCAGAGTCAGAAATCCAATGATATCTTCTTGCCATTTTGTTACTAGGATTCATTCCCTGTTGTATTATAGCCCAGTTTCCTTGTTCATCGAAAAGAATTATGTGATGATATAACGAGTAGCCATCTTGAATTGCAGCATTATCTACTTTAGCTGCCATTTTACTTGCATATATTAAATTATTAATTTTAATAGAAGATAAATTGTAATTTTTTTCAGCAAGTTTTGGGATATCTGTTTTTGTTGCTGTAGATTTTTTCCTTTACCACCACAGATAGAAATTCCATGAACATTTACCTTTAACGACTGTTTCAAAACACCTGTTACAACTGTTGTAACTCCCGAGGAATGCCAGTCAAAGCCAAGTACGCATCCAAATGCTTGAAACCATAGAGGATCAGATAATCTTCTTAGAAACTCCTGCTGACCATATTCATCTATAATTACTTTTGATATTGAATATGATAGCTTTGTCATTCGTCTGACTAGGTATGAAGGAGCATGTCCGCCATGCAATGGAAGATTGATAGCAGAAGTTTTCATTAGGTGAATCTAATAAGATATTGGCTATAAGCTATTTAATTTTAATTAATTCAAATATAATATTTCTGCAAAACCATCGTACCAAACAAATCTAAGATGTGAATTATAAGACAGCAGAGAACAAGGGAGGGAGAAAAACATACGTTTAATACATTATCTCTAAGAATTAAAATATTATTATCATCATCTTTAAAATATTGTTATTATTACCAATCTTTTACATCAGCCATACCTTTTATCCTGTCACGCCATAAATGTTTGATCAGTTTATTTTCTTCTTCTATTGCTATTATTTTGTTATCTTCTGTGGTAATTCCTGTTAATAATGATTGCATTGCAGTTCCTTGAACTTTTTGTATTGATGCTTCTTCATTGTTTTTGACTCCATTTCTTTCGTTGTATTCTACTTTAATGAACTGTTTGAGATCTTTAGGTTTATTGGCATTAGAAGCGTTTTCCTGAGATACCGATATTCTGCCTGCTTCATATGTAATGTCTGCTACCATTTGCTTTTCTTGCCGGTCTATTATTTCTTTAACAATTTCTCTGTCTTGCTTTTGTACGTCTCCACATTCTTCGATAAGATATTCTTGTAGTAATGCTATCTGTCCCAGGATTTGTCCTCTACCACAATCTGAAAATCCGTTACTTTGAAGAAAGGACATATGTTTCAGCAGAACATTATAATCAGCCAACTTATCTCTTGCTTTTTCTATCGATATCATATTCTATTCTCTCCTTTTACTCTCACCACAAATTGCCTTTTACTTTTAAATCTATAGAAGTTCAATCATTTTGCCAATTTTGAAGCTAAAAGCTGATATAGCGTGCAAATATTATGGATGATGAACTATAGTGAATATATATATAACTTCATAATATAATTAATTCTAAAAATTGCTAAAAATAGTGAATTGCTTAGAGGCACAGCTTTGACTATTTCACTATTCTATATAACAATTTATTTATCTACCAAGCCAAATTTGTAGTAATTTAGTTGCATATTTGGTTTCTTCGAATATTCTGTCATGATCAATTATGGATTTAAAATCGTTCATATGGATGGGATATTTACTTATTATTATTATAGTATATTGTATTCCTGCATTGTTTGCAGCTTTCACTCATAACGGGCATTCTCTACTACTATTGCTTCGGATGTATCTGTCTTCATTCTATTTAATGCAGTAATGAAAGCAGTATGATCAGGTTTACCTTTGTCAATATCATCGGTGGTAATTATTACATCAAAATTATTTTTTCAAGTTCTATCGAGGAGAACTTTGACATCTTTTTTTGCAGAACTGCTAACTATAGCCTTGTACATTTCAAGTATTTAATTAATTCCTTGACGCCATCGAATGCTCTGGGTGTTACATATCCTTAAAAATTTTATTTTTCGTTCATTAATTTTTTCAGCAAGACAATAGTTATCACAGTTTTTCTGTTCTATATTTTTGACCAAATCGTTACCACGCATACATTCTACCAAATAAATCCTCCTTTCATAGACTTCACTATCTGTTACTTCTTTAGGTACCATGTTCCATCGAGACATGATTAAAGGGCATATTTTTGTAAGAAGGCTGAAAATCTTATACAGACAAATATATAGCAGAAATTCATTAAAAAAAGATATTTGATTATGATGAAATCAAATGTCGCAGTATTAATTGTAGTGATTTCAATAATCATAGTAGGTTTAATAGGAATTCCATTTGGCAATCCCAGACTTGTGGGTGCAGCAATATTACTAGAGATATTATATATTTCATTAGCCGCTCTTATTACAAAAGGTTATAGCAAAGCGCTTTACGCCTGTATTATCCTTGCGATTATAATCATTATTGGTAATAGTATTACTCCACAACATATTCATAGGATGATGACATTTTCAAAACCACTTAATACCATCGTTTTGATTATTGGAGGATATATTTTACAGGGCTTGTTGATATACATTAGTGTAAGGGCGATAAAGTATAACAGATCACAGCCTTTTATAACATCTAGTAAGTTATGATAAAAAAGAACGACTATAAGAACAGCTCTCTATTTACTGCAATTTAATCATACACAAAGCATTATCTTCATCTATAATACAATGTTTTAATCGTCACTTTTATCGCATCGGCAATAGACTATCGCCAACTATCGGCTCAATCTAATAAGCTCAATATATTATATTATTTGTCACTACTTTTATCACTTTAACAGATTATCTTTGAGTAGATGTATTATCCTCTACCTGCCGTCATTTATTCTGAGCAATAAATTTATAATTATTAAGTAAAATTGAGTATTAAATAGTGGTATAGAATACATCATAATATAATAATTACGTGATTGTCTTCTTATTCTTCCTTTATAATTAGGTATGACTGAATAGTGATTAAACTTTCGCTCCTTAAATGCTTTAATGGTTTCTAGTCTTCAAGTTTCTTTTCTATGACATCTAGGGCATGACTCTATATCGTAGTGGATATTCTTTATCATATCTATTATCATCATGGTGAAACTCAGTTCGTATACAAACGCATGCTGAAAAGTGATATAAAATATCGCTTTGTAATCGATATGGCGTCACTTAAGGCGTGACGGTGAAATTGGACATCATATGAAGCAGTTCATAGCCTTCCACCATAGGATAGTCCAAATTATTTTTCCGGCAGCGTGGCATTAAACTTCAGATATATCTTACACCCAATTATTGTGTATTGGTATTTTCTAGGAAGGTTTTCACTATGTTGCTGAATTGTTCTGGATACTGATACATTAATCCATGTCCGGCTCCTTTAATCTGTACAAGCCAAGATCCAGGAATAAGTTCTGCCATTCTTAGGGAATTTGCTGCCGGAGTAGCTGCATCTTCAGTTCCTACTATAACTAGTGTAGGTTGAGTTATGTTTTTTAGTCTATCGCAAGTACCTGGCGCATTGGCTGCCGCTTCTATCTGCTTGTTAAGTGTTTGATTAAGAATTGTCTCTGTAGTTTTTGGAATATACTCAAGATAATTAGGATTTTCATTGCGCCATTCTTGGGGGAAGAATAATGGTACAAGTCTTGCTATTCTGTCTTCTGCAGTTCCCGTTCCATTAACAAACTCGTTACGAACTTCCTGACTTTGTGGTACAGATTCCTTACCACCGCAACCTATTGCATAGAGAATAAGTTTTCCAACTCTATCAGGATAATTAAGTGTCAATTCTTGAGCAATTCTTCCGCCCAATGACCATGCCAGCACATCTGCTTTCTTGATGTTTAATGCTTCTAATAAGCCAGCAGTATCATTTGCAAATTGTTCTATTGAGAATTGTTTAGTACCTGATGTGGTATTTCCTATTCCTCGGTTATTAAAAATGATTACTGTATGGTTGGAAGCAAGAGTTTCTAATAAAGTTGGGTCCCAACTGTCCATGGTGAAGGAGTAACCATTTATCAGTAAAATAGGGTCACCTTTGCCAAAGGTTTTGTATGCAATATCTATGTCTCCCACATGGACTTTTTTTGCTTGGATATTTTGAATGTCTAGTGAATTTGCATTTGTATTATTATTTCTAGTTGGGTCCACTTGACTTGTTTGAGCGTATGCAAAGTTGACCAATGATGCAGAAATGATGATAAATGAGAAAATACTGGCAATAAGCATATAGTGTCCTTTTATACATTTTATTAGAGAATTATCTATCATAAACGAAATATTTATGTACTCCATATTTTGATTCTATGGGTGGTTCCATGTAATATAAGATATACCCATATTAATAAAAGCTGTTGATTATTTGCAATATACTGTTCCTTTTTAATTCAAAAAAATTATTTGCAATCAGTCCATTAAATTATGTCTGTTTTATCTTCTCTTTAAAAGAAAACTAAGAGTTAAACCCGTATATAGATTGAAAAATAAGATTGGACTATGAATAGTAAATTTACAAAAATATCAAGATGTGTAATTCTCTCAGCATTGGCATTTAGCATAATTGCAATGCCTTATGGAACAGGAAATCCGACTTTTGCGCAGGAACAAGTACAACAGCAACAAGGCCATCCTGCTCCCATCGCAGCACAGAATACAAGCGAGCCAATGCAAGACCCATCACAAGGTAATGATACAAATCAAACTTTGAATATGGAAATCAAACGAGCTGGCTCACAGCCTTCTACCGTAGGGCCAGCCGAGTATTTCACCGGCAGCGTGCGCATTGACCCAGTATTCGAAGCTAAAGACCCATCAAGGTTGGTTGTAGCTACTGTCACGTTTGAACCTGGTGCTCATACCGCATGGCATATCCATCCGCTAGGACAGATACTAATTGTAACGGCTGGATGTGGTTTAATACAGACAGGGGATGACCCGGTCGAGGAAATTTGTCCTGGTGATGTAATTTGGACTCAGCCTGGTGAAAGGCATTGGCATGGTGCCAGTCCAACGACGGGAATGACCCATATCGCCATCCAGGAACACCTTAACGGCACGGCTGCCAACTGGATGGAAAAGGTCAGCGATGAACAATACCCGGGGAGAATGGTAAAATAACAAGCGATATGAGCGGGAAAACTTCATCAAAATTCATTTCGTGATGGAGTGAAATAAGAAGGAGAGAGAAGAGGACCTAATTATTAATTATCGTTCTCTTCTTCTGAATTCTCATCCTCATCCTTTTTTCTTCTTCTCTGTCTATCTTCTCTATTCTCCTTACGCTCTTGTCTTCTCTTAGCTGCTGATTTTTTATCAGCATCTAACTCTTCTTTTGTCTTTGTAGCTACGATATAGCAATAATGTGTACATACGCATTTGGGATGTACACCATTACGCCAGGACAGCGGATGTCCACAGTTAGGCCAGGCGCATACTGGATCTGGTACAAGTGTATTGTGTTCACTCATTTTTCTTTATTCGCGAATAACAAACACCAGACTCTATTATCTGAGAACTAAGTCTTCCTGGTAACCAATTGCTGTATGTGTGGTATTATCCAAACAAAAAATCATTCTGAGTTTCAAACACTTCAAAATGATAGAGACCATCGCCGCAGCACATATTCTATTATTTTAGCGTATAGATATCGGTATCCAAACATAGCTATCATTATTATTATTAAAGTCAGCTCGTAGCCTTCTTCCACTTACTAACCTTGGACTGCTTGTACAACTCTGCACACTCAGCCAAGATCCAATCTAAAACCATAGTAGCAATATCTGACTTGATAGTATTAGTAAACTCTGATGCGTTTACCTTTCTCCCCTTACTCTTGTTGTATTTTATGTATTCTCGAATAAGTAGGGTATGTAGGACTTTAAGATTTCTTGTATAGCAATCTCTCTGTCAAATGATTCGAGAATGTATACCCTTCTAAATAAATTATCTCGCTGCGAAATATGGACTGTCATGTAGACCTTCCACCCTGCATCACTATTAACAAAGTCTAATGCTGCTATAGCCAGTGGGTGCTGCTGCCGCTGCTGCTCCTTATACATTGATATCTCCTACTGAAAATGTAATGTAATTTATAAGATTAATGATACCATATATACCAATAGATAGTTGGGTCTTCATTTCTTTTCCGTTGATTCCTCTTCCTCTATTATTATATAATTTTGATTAGAGTATTGATCTTCTGTTGCAGTCTAACCACGTCTTCTTGTATGGATTTTAGTTCTGGATTGTCTGAGTCTATGATATAGTTGCGTAAAAATATACCTATGATAACGCGCAAATATAACAGGTCTTTAACTGTTAATGCTGCTGATGTGATCACTCTATTTGTTGCCAAGTCTTAAAATAAAAGTAAACAGACCCTACTCTTTTGACATATCCGCCAGTATTGTTTGTTATGGTGTCTGTATATTATAATTTAAAAGAGAAATGTTGTAATATTTTTGCTTTATATTCTTAAGTGTGGTATGTATATATTCTTCTTTAAAGGTACAAGCTGGATGTATATACATCTACTATTAGAAGGAATATGATTATATTAGATTGATATTCTTAATGTAAGGTCTTATTCATAATAATATTAGATATACATACATCTTTCTTTTTCCTTTCTTCTTCTGATACTGCATATCCAAAGTTAGTTATAATTCAAAGACTCGAAGATGCTTATGCTTCAGAAGATTTGAATTTAGAGCTTATTATACGGTCGGATAAAGGTGTTTATTGCAAAGCACAAATACACATACCTCCTTACAAGGATTTTCTGTCAATCAAAATGGAAATAATCTCGCAAGAGTCGAGTAATATGATATGGCAAACACTAAAAGCTAAGTTAAGTTCTTTATCTACTAGGTGGAAGAAAAGAAGTGGGGGGGAAGTTAATACTTAAGTTGTGTCGAATCCCATGCTTTACAATTTTATCTGAATGACATAATCTGGTTAAGATTTAGAATTATTCCTTTTCTTCTTAGATTTTAAGACAAGGGTATCGTCATCTTTAGAAACATGAAGGTCAAGTTCTGTCCCTTCCTTCCATCCTAGCTTTTTTACAAATACATCTGGTAATGTAATGATATTCTTATAATATTCTTTACCTTTATACTTGTATGCAAATTGCTTTTGTAATTTAACCAAGGGATATAGAAGTAATATGGTGCCACACAATACATAAAGTTTAACGTAGTAGAAAGAAGAAGAAATGAGCCGATAGTTAACAGCAGCGGTATGAGCCAAGTTAACAGATTTAAGATGATCTTTTAAGTTAACAGAACCCAACAGAGGAATCAATAAAAGAAGGAACATAGCAAACCTTCTCGCCACGCTTTTGTCGTTATTTCAGGTTGTATGTCAGACAACAATTATGGACTGGGATAACGACTTATGACATGGTTCTATCCTCTGTTGTATTGTCGTTGCTGGTAATCATCCTTTAATATTTTGTATAAATTATCACCGCTATACTAATTGTGACAAAAGGAATAAAAAACAACTATTAAATATCTTATTAGCAAAAAATTGAAAAAGTCTAGTAATTTCCTTATAGTATGCTTTTTGTGCAGCGTTTTGTTCTGTTTATCTATTTTTATTACAAGTTTCTCTTCTGTTAAAACTTAAAGGTGTTATTTTCGATTCTTCGAAAACGGCAAGCGGTCGTGTTGCTCTGAACTTTGCATGCGCCGCATTTTTCTTTAGCAGTACTGTTTCATCCTAATAGTCAACAGTAAGGTCTTCAGGCTACTCCTTGGGCTTCTTCCTGTTCCTGGTGTCATTAACATCAACTTAATTGAGATATTCTCTGCAAATTGTCCATTATGCGAGCATCTCATAGATGACATTCAAGTAGGCAAATGTGAAGGTTGTAGCCAAATATTTATGATGTTAATAATGTGACAGAAGAAATCAAGGTAAAGATGAGAGATTATGGTGTGAAAGCAGTTCCTACCACAGTTATAGATGGAAATATCAAAGTTGTAGGAATTCCTGATTTTCCTTGGATATGCGGAGAAGACTTGTATACAACATTAAAAAGAGATTATTCTATCAAATAAGATAAAAGTTGTTAGATATCAAACTCAGCTAACCAATTTAATTTGCAGAAGAAAAAAGTTAGTCAAGATGTTTCATTATGTAAACACTTCCAACAGCAGCATTCCTCCCAAGAACAACTAGGACACTCTTTAGGAGAGTTACTATATTTACAATCTATTGGATAGCAACCACAGCCAGCACATCTAATCTGTAGCATATGCTTAGGTAACTAATAACTGAATTATATTATATATTTTTTAGGAATGCATATTTTTTTCTGAAATATTAATGCAATAAGTGAAGTTCCAACAAAAGTAGCAGTCCAATAAAGTCATAGATTAGTTAATACACCATACATCAGAGCTGGTGCCAAAGACCGAGCGGGATTCATAGAAGCACCAGATATAAATGCTAAAAAGAATATATCTAAACCAACCATACCACCTATAACAATACCTCCAAAACCTTTCAATCCTTTTGTATAAACCACTATTAGGATAATGGTCATAAGAAGAGCAGATGCTAAAACTTCAATTGAGAATATTAGTGGCAATGGAAAAGCATAGTTTGGAGCATTTGCACCCAAGTTAGCTTTGGTTCCAATAAAATATTTTACAAACAGACTTCCTAGTAAGGCTCCAAATATTTGAGCTGTAAAGTAGTATGCTAACTGTGTTTTTGTTGTCATATATTTTGTTATGAAAAAGCCTACTGTGACTGCAGGATTAAGTGTGCCATGGATATTTTTCCAAACAGGTATATACCTATGGCTACTCCAACAAAAGGAGCAAACGCAATAAATGGAATGCCCAAGATACCATTTGTCTTTGCATCTATTACTACAGAACCAGTAGCAAGTACAACTACTATGAAGGTACCAATGAATTCAGCAATAAACCTCTTTTGATTCTCAGTTAGATTCTTTGATATCTTGCTTATTAAGCTCTGCTGCAAGTTGCCTTACTCTTCTCTCTATCTCGTCTCTGATGTCTCTAACTTTCTCTATTGGTTTACCTTTAGGATCTTCTAGCCCCCAGTCTATCACTCTTGGTATATACACCGTAGGGCAGAAATTATTGTCCATGCATCCCATATTCACTACTGTAGTAGCATTTCTTATCATATCTTCTGTCAAATCCTTTGATTTCTGATTGCTAATATCTATACCTACTTCTTTCATTACTTGTATTGCTAATGGGTTAATCTCTGAGACAGGCTTGGTTCCTGCACTTAAGGTTGCATATCTTTTAGGCGCATATTTTCTAAAGAAGCCTTCTGCCATCTGGCTTCGGCCTGCATTATGTACGCAAACAAATAGAACGGTTTTACCTATTTCTTGTTCTTTGGTTTTTAATTTACCAAATGAAAATTTCATATTTGTTTATCCTTCCACTCCTCTTGTTTTATTACCACTTATTCTTTGACAGCCTTGATAACTAGACTACTAATATTTCTACCATTATTAACTTGGTCTCCTTCTATGTACTGTTTGTCATCTAACACTTCAATATTTACAAATCCTGCTTTTTTGATACTATTAAGATAGTTCTCTTTTGTTAATGTACCATCAATACAACTAGACCATTTTTCAGAATCAATTGAATCTGTTTGCACTTCCTTATCTGTAACTAAATCAGAGATTATCATTCTTCCTTGACCTTGTTTTAAAATTCGATAAATCTCCTTGAATGCGCTTACTTTATCTGTGGTCAAATTGATAACACAATTACTGATAACTAAATCTACAGAATTATCATCGACAGGAATTCTTTTCTCTATATCTCCTTTTCTAAATTCTACATTTGTATATCCATTCTCTTTTGCATTCTTTCTTGCTTTTTCCAACATCTCATCAGTCATGTCTATTCCTATTACTCTACCAGAGCCCCCAACCTTGTTGGCTGACAAAAATACATCAATTCCAGCGCCAGAGCCCAAATCAACTATAGTTTCGCCTTCTTGAACACCTGCAAAATGTAATGGAGCACCACAGCCAACTCCTAGTATAGATTCTTTAGGAATAGATTGCAACTCCTCATTGTTGTAACCAATAATCGTAGCAGATTGACTTGGTGAACAACAATTATCATTATTATCCTTCAATTCCCCAGTCGTACAACAGGAGCAATTAGAATTTCCAGTTAATGCAATCGTGCCATACCTTTCCTTTACTTTTTCTTTAATTTGTTGGTCTTGCATATGATACGTATTGTTTACAAACAAAACTATTTAAGTTATCAAGGGTAAAATATTGCACAAAGGGTAAATATGGAAACTATTAGAAATCTTAAAGAATTACCGCTATTGAATGAAAAAGAAAAAAATAAATGCAAAGTTGAAGATTTTGAAGGATATGATGCATTATTAGTTATGTCTGAGACTGCAAAAATGAGAAAATTGATTACAAAAAGAGGAACACTTGAAATACTAATCCCATTATGTTGTACCACCAACCCAGTAAGACACAAACAATTCAGACAAACAATGAAAGGCTTTAGCACAAGAACATTATCAAATAGGCTTAAAGAGTTAGAAAAGAGTAAAATATTAGAAAGACAAAGGTATAACGAAATTCCTCCAAGGGTTGAGTATAAACTAACAAACAAAGGACAGGAGCTTGTAGAATCTGTCATTTATCTATTGCAATGGATGCAGAAATGGTCAAAGCCAAAAGTAACAAAATAAAAAAGACAAGGGTAAAAAAATTTATTCTTGTAGAAATAGTTAAGAATTGCTCCAATAGTATTCAACTTCATTGCTGTTTAGTGACAAAATACAAAAGATTCTTCTTACTATTACCTTCTTCTTTATTGCTATCTTTATTCTTCTGTTGATTCCTCATCCTCCTTTTCCTTCTTCTCTGCTGGTTGGTTAATTGATAAGATCATTTCCTTAACCAGGCACCTATGACAGTATCGCTCATCTGGACAAAAGCAAAGCAAAGTCACATGTTTTGTCTCTGAGTTAGCATATTCTCTTGCTAGCGATCTCATTAATTCCTGAGCCTTTTTATGTTCCATCATTAACATTCTAAACGCTTCTTCATGCCCGTTCCATTCTTCTTCAGTCCATTTGTGTGACTTTATGTTTTTTTCTTGTATTTATCAAATAAGGCATCATCGGGTGCTAGCTCTGATACGTGTGGTTTATCATATGGAATGCCTTGTCTCCAAGCTGAACTAGGTTTAAGTACAATCAACAACCGCTTACCGTCTGAAGGTTCAGCAGGTACAGATCTTGAAGCTCGTTTAGTTTTGATAGTCATCTCTATTTTTATGTCGCCGCCCCTATTTCTCTAAACCATGTTCGTAACATAACATATCAATCCCGCTTTGAGTGAGATGTTATGCATGGAACTGAGATGAGCGATTAGAGAAATTATTACGTCTGTGCCAAGCAGTTTTAATAGTGCGATACAAAATTTACAGCAATAAAAACTAATAGTCTTCATTGCTGATTCTTCTTCATGGCTTACAAAATTCATGTTTGTTACATTACTCCTATACTATTCTTTATTCTTCTTCTTGGATAATAGCTCAAAAGACATCTGTTCTTCTTTTTGAAGTAAGTATAAAGTCATTGCTTTGATTCTAAATGAGATGTTAAAGTAATCTCAGTAGTATATCTGTATTGTCTCATCGCAATATTTACAGATATATATTATGTCTGCACTATTCTCCTATTATCTTAATTCATCCTTCTCTTATCTTTCTTTTCTTTTCGTTTGGTAGAGGATACCATATATATCAATAGATAGTTGGGTCTTCATTTCTCTTCTGTTGATTCCACCTGTTGTTCTTCTGAAGAAGAAAAAAGAAAAGCAGGAGAAGAAGAACAACAACGAGGAAATGAGGCAAAGGCATTAGCCCAATGACAAAAAGAAGCATTCAGAAGTAGTCTACTACATGATATCGATTACTTGGAGATTTAATGCATGAACAAACCTCTCTGCTGATTATGATATTTTTGGGGTATGCCCTTACCTAAGATAAGTAAGTAATATAATAATATTCTCTTAACTGATGGTTGTATAGATATAGAGAGATATAATATTGGATTTTCCCGCTATAGTGGGTGTTGGCATTGCTGCATTTGTATCTACCAACATCGATGATTTGCTTATACTTATGGCATTCTTTGCTACCCCCAGATTTCCACCTTTTCAAATTGTTCTTGGGCAGTACATTGGAATGGGGTCGCTCATAGCTGTTAGTCTACTAGGCTTGCTCATTGCTCTGGTTGTGCCAAGAAATCTCATCGGATTTATAGGTCTTTTTCCAATTGCAATAGGAATCAAAGAGCTGCTGGAATTACATAAGAAGAGTAATGATTATGATAACAAAGATAATGAGGAGGAGCAACTATCTAAACAGCATTTACAGAGAAGCAAAAAAATAGCATATCTGCCTTTCCTAACTGTTGCAGCTGTAACATTCTCTGGTGGTGAAGAAATTGGCATCTATACATCTCTGTTTGCCACAAATAATGAAGTTAGTCAGATAATCATGCTTGTCTCGGTGGTTATGGTATTGACAGGATTTTGGTGTGGCCTAGCAAACTATTTTGTCAATCATAGTTTTCTTGCAGACCGCTTTCGCCACATTGCAGCTAGACTATTGCCATTTGTATTAATAGGACTTGGAATATACATTTTGGTAGAGGCTTTTTTGTAGTATTTGGATATTTATGGGATAACTACAGATTTAATCTTGCTTCTGCTTGCATATTACAATAATATGGGAATTTTCTATTGACAGTTACACTAGAATTAGCCTCTGATGCATTGATACGTATGATCATGGTGTTTAGCTTGAGAATTGCCCTAGTTAAAAGAAATCCAATATCATGAAACCCACACAATCTTATTGCTTCAAAAAATATTATTATGTAAACCCATAGGTTCTAAGGTGATGGTGAAGACATTATAAGATCATCATATGATGCAGTTATTCTGGCTAATTATTATTATTTTATGATATTATTACTTTTGCTGCTGAAGCTATACTCTTTTCTTATTCTTCTTCATCTTCCGCGCTCGATTCGTCCTCGCTACTGCTGGATTCTTCTTCATCACTACTAGATTCTTCTGATTCTGATTCACTTTCACTTTCTTCTTCTTCCTCTGCTTCTCCAGAAGAAGATGATTCTTCGTCGCTATCCTCTGAAGCATCTTCTTCTTGCTCCGATTCTTCAGCTTCTACATCCTCCTCTTCCTCTACCTCCTCCTCTTGTTCTGGAGGTGGTGTACATCCCTCTGCAGTTGGATCTTCCTCACAGTCTGGTGGTGGAGGAGGTATAGGAATTAGACATCCCTCTGCAGTTGGGTTTTCAATACATGGATCAGGAGCTGGTGTACATCCCTCTGCATTTGGATCTTCACATAGATCAGGTGGAGTATCGTCTACACATTTACCTGTTACCAAATCATAATGTTGACCTGGTGGACATGTTGGTGGTGGTGGTGGAGGTGGTGTAGGATCTAGAGGAATACACTTCCATTGCTTCTCTGTTGGGTCATAACTCATGTATGTATTTGCCAGACAAGCAAAGTCAGGAGGAGGTGGAGTTACACATTTCTTCTGTGATGTGTCATAGTACTGATAGGATGTACATGTGGATGGATCTGGTATTGTATCATTACCTCCTGGCGGTAGTGGAGATGGAGAACAGGTTTGATTCTCACTAGGATCGCAGGGAGATGGTGGTACAACTTCTGTAACCTGGAAACTTGATTTGGCTGATGTTGCTTGATATCCTGCTTTAGAAGCTTGTACAGATACTCTAAAAGTTCCAGTCTTTGATGCTGGCCCTATTTCAAAAGAATTGGAGACCTTTCCTGAACCATCTGTTGTTCCTGAGAATGTCTTTGTAGTAACACCGCTTGCATATGTAATTGTCCCAGATACAGATACTCCACTAATTGGGCTCTTTGTACTAGCGTCTGTTACAGTAACGATGACTGTCTGCGTACTTTTAGGAGTAATAGGATCCTTAGCAAATGATATCGAGAGAGCAAGTTGTTTGTTAGGTGGCCGTGGTCTTTCATCACTTGAGTCGCCGTCTCTGCTGATTCTAATTACATTTTTTATGATTGTTGTAGTTTGACTGCTTTTACCAACATTATCTTGTAAAACAAGCTGTAAAATTGCTTGTGCTAAAACGCCATTGGGATCTTGTATTATTTGATTTGCAATCTGAAATATATATTGGCCAGTAATAGCTCTTCCTTGTGCTCGTGCAAATTGGAGAGCTATTTGTATGATTACTGCTTCGACCTTTTCTACAGGAACACCTGCGCTATTTGCTAATATTTGTGCTGCATTTCTTATAACTAGGTTAACATTCTTCGACCCACCGCTTGCTTGTTGAACAGCTACATTCGATAAAGACTGTGTTATATTATTACTAATACTACTGGCTTTGTCTTGTATTGTTTGTTGTACAATTTGTACGACATTACTATTACCAGATGCTACTTGTTGTGCAAAATATGACAATACTTGAGATAAAGTACCAAAAGGATATGTGGCAACCTGTGAAGATATTTGACGAATTTCTTTAATAGCCTCTACTTGACTTGCTGTTTGAGCTGTTTGTTTTGCTAATTGTACAAGTATTTGCTGCACATGAGTAGCACTAGTACCTGGATTAGCGGTTACTACTTGTTGTGCAATCTGTTTTATTACTTGGCTTAGACCAACCTGTTTCTGCTGCTGTGGCTGTTGTTGTTGTACTTGACCATTAGCTCCAATTTGTAATGCGGGAACAAGTGATATTCCAGTTAGTAATACAATCGATAATACAATAACTGCTAATTTTGATATAATGTTTTTTGATTTAAGATGGTGCTGCCGCTGCCGCTGCTCCTTATGCATTAACATCTCCTACTGAAAATGTAATGTAATTTATAAGATTATTGATTCCATATACACCAATAGATAGTTGGGTCTTTATTCTTCCACCTACTCATTCTTCTTCCTCTTCTTCTTCAGCAGATGATTCTTCTTCGTCGCTATCCTCTGTAGTATCTTCTTCTGGCTCCGATTCTACATCATCCTCTTCTTCAGCACCAGCTTCTTCTTCATCAGCTTCAGCTTCTTCCTCCTCTACCTCTTCTTCTTCTCCTACATCCTCATCTTCCTCCACCTCCTCCTCTTGTCTTTCTTTTCTTTTCTTTTCTTTTCGTTTGGTCAATCTTAATGTTGAAGATAAACCATATAGAAATATCACGATAACCTCAAAATCCTTTTTCAGCATCTGTATCAATAACAATAACCACTAATAATTTCTTAGCATACGGAGATCTTATTACTGGAAGAAAGAAGAAAGAAGAATATGATATAGATATCCTTTTATTTCCGAAAAAAGACGAAGTTGATACCTTTTCTAATGTTGCTTTTATTGATGTTGTAACCTTTAAAATTTTCATTTGCGAACCTTAGGCATCAATTTACAAAATGATGTACCAATAGTTAATATACGTTATGCATACAAGAATCGCCGTTTCATTCTAGAATACACCCATTCGGCTTAATTATGTTCTTATAGGATAGTAGTAATTTGCTTGATATATATGTGTGTATATAGGGTCTGATATGTGCTAGCGAGATTTATAGTATTTACGACGTCTTTTTGCAGTATGGGTATGGCTGCAAGTTGATTAAATAGACTTGAATAGCAAATCCTATATCTTCAGAAGAGGAAAAGAAAAATTCTTAAAGTCAGAATTATATGTCTC
>JAREAI010000111.1:0-8689 GCA_029240435.1 Nitrososphaeraceae archaeon
AATAGCTTTAAGCTTCCATTGTACTATATTTCTTGGGAAAACAAAATATATGACGATATTAACAAGACCAGAAAGAGAAAGACTTGTAGTAGAGCTTTATAATCAAGGTAAAACCATACGCGAGATAGCAAAAGAGGCTAGAATGTCATTTAGAGATATAGGTGCTATTTTGAATAAGATGGATGGAGAGAAGAAGACTGAAGGATCAAAAGAAGAAGAACAAGACAATATTGATTCAGAGAAGAACCAAACTCATGCACAACAACCATCTCTTTCTGCTCAAGCATACAAACTCTTTTCTGATAGAAAGACTCCATTAGAAGTAGCTATTGCATTAAACCTAAGAGAGTCAGAGGCAACTAAATTCTATAGAGAGTATTGGAAGCTAAATCAACAACATAATCTGAATATAGTTTATGAAGATCTCAAAGGTAATCTTGAGCCTTTTCTAAGATTATATAAATTATCTAAAGCTGCAGGTATGAGTGCACGGCATGTTATTAACCTTCTTAAAATTGCAAATAATAATCTACTAGATATTCAACGCAGATATGAAAGACTCAAGAGGGAAGTAAGTACGTTAGAATTCAATAAACAGCAATCACGCACAGCTTTGACATTCTTCAATAATCAAATAGAAATGAAAAGTAAAGCCTTAACCTCTTATCGTATATCATATATAAGACAAAGAAGAGAGATAGAAAAGCTCTATAATGAAAAGACAAGACTATCTTATCTTGTTACTCATTTTAAGAACAATAATGAAGAATATCTTAAGATAAAACAGGCAGCTGAAGAAAATGTGAAAAGTGTTTTAACAAATAGTAAATTACTCTTAAAATTTGCTACTCTCTCAGTAATTGAATCATTGAGAAGTAACCCTGAGCTATATAATTTTCTATTGTATAGTACTTCAATTGGAACTGCTTCTGCTACTTATGGATCTAACTATCTTTCATTAATGTCAACACAACAACAGCAGCAACAACAATCATTTAATGATAGATATACTGCGCTGATATTAGAAGAGGCTGAAAAGCTTTACAATAAGTTAACGACAGAATTGACAAATAGGGCTATAGCGGCAGCAGATGCAGGTATTAGGGCAACATCATTACCGTCACTGGCTAATAATAACGAGCAGACACTAACACATAAGGATGATAGATATTAAACATAAGAATCCAGTTATTATAATGAACTAGAAAATTATAACAATGACCGAGAGCAACTAAATGAATGATAATTAGATAGTAGCAGTAGCTATAGTTTATTTCTTAATGGATAAATCTGAAGTTATGATTCTTTATTGCTAAATCTTTTAATATAAACATAAAATAACTATTAGAAGGATTTAGTAGCCATTTAAGATAGTAAAAGGTATAAATGTTTAATTGGAAAATTCTAGATTAATATTGTGCATATACAGAGTAATAGTTACTCATTATTAGTAATGATTAGTATCCACGTAGAATAAAATTGTAAGAGACTACTGCATTGACAATCTATTGAAGAAAGAGCTTCGGGTAGACTGCTAATGACAATGTTGTTTCTATTCATAAAGAAGATATTCTAAAAGTTATAGATAGTCGTATCTAAGTCTGACAAGTTAACATACGAAAAAGAACAATAATACATTAGATAGTAAAGTTTGTCTCCTAAGCTTCACTTTCATTATCTAACTGATATTGTTTGATGTCAATTTATCAATGATGACTTCTTGGTTGTATTTCTTTTCTTAACACTAAGTTAACTTGGAATTATTCAGTATGTCCATAACCTGCAAGAAATAATATTCTTATTCACTTTATACTATGCATATGGAATATGGAATAGTTTTGGAATAGATTTTGATCCTATAACACGGCATCAATATTCGCTAATAATATAAGTGTTCGAGATGTGATCATGTCGAAAATTATAAAATCATATGAATTTAATGCGGGGTTATCTATACATGAGTAACTGGCTGTTATATTGTTTTTTCCTTCCTGAAGGCTACTATTGTAAGGAGTAACTGTAAGTTGCCATTGTGAATAATCATCTATACCACCAGGTCCAATAGCCATAGCAGGTTGGAATAATTCCCTGCCATTTACTGTAAGGTAAACGTAGCAGTCATTGTCTAGTGCATCATCCGTAGATACACCATAAACTGTAGCCCAAGTTACTAATTTACAGAAGCGATATGATGATTTAACTAAAAATATTGATGAACTACGATCTCAACAAGTCAATTCGGATATTGAAACGATAAACAGGCTTGACCATATTCTCTGGTTTCATTGTTAGATGTCACAGTTTGCAAGAGACATCTACTTGTTGTTTAACGTTCTAACAATCAATGCTACACCTATCAAAATAACAATTGTAGCGATAATAGTGAGATAGGTTACAGATTCATCAAGAATAGCCCATCCCAAAATGACTGCCGCAATAGGTGCAATATAAGCAAAGGTATTAGCTATTGGTGGTGTACTTATTTTAAGCAACCAATAAAATTCAGCAAATGGTACTACAGTACCGATCAAAATCAAAAATACGTAGGATATTAGCAATTCTGAATCTATATTAGAATAGGAAGGTAGCAGCTTAATTTCTCCAATCAGAAAACTAGGAATTATTAGTAACGCTCCACCTACTAGCGTAACCATTCCCGCAGCTAATAGAAAATTTTGAGGCAAGTAGGATTTTCCCGAAAAGATTGACCCCAGCGCCCAAAGCATGGAACTTATCAATAAAGATACGACTCCAATTAGACTTATTCCCTGACCTCCAATCGATGGTCCAACAAGGATTATCATGCCACCAAAACCTAGTGCCAGACCTATCTTTGCTGAATTAGTTATTTTATTGTGAAATATAAAGAACATAAACAACACTACCCATAAGGGAATTGTTGAATTTAGTAAAGAAGCAATGCCTGCAGAAAGGTATTGTGTTCCCCATGCAATTAACCCGTGTCCACCAACTATCAGGATTGCACCAATAACCAGAGAGTTTCTCCAAAGTTTGAGCTTTTTAATCTCTTGATTTTTTCTATCAAGCATATATGAACCCAATATCAAAACACCACCTGTGATCATAAACCTAATGCTAAACGCAAATAGAGGTGATATAGAATCAAGAACAATTTTGATAGCTATGAAACTTGAGCCAACAGTAACAGACAAGGTAATAATTACTACCCAGAGTTTAAATTGGTTCAAAAATATTCATACCTTATTGTGATGTAATATATTATTGGTTTATTTCTGAGTGAATCCATAGTTCTTCATAAGCAGATGCCTAAAATTTAGCTGTTAATTAGCTGTTTTAATATATTGCTGAGTATAATGATATACTATGCTAAACCTAACTCTAAAATCATTCGATGTTCATAAGTCCATTCATGGCAATAGCTTCAGAATACATTCAAATAATTGTCGCCGCAATATATGCAGTAACATTATTTTACACCATTGTCACATTTCAGCGCTCGAAGAGACTAGATCAAATCGCATCATTAGGTGATGTCATGAACGAACTCCGAGATGTGGAACGTGAAATGGCAAAAATATCTGCAGGATCTCAATTTGATGATGTTAGAAATTCATGGTCCTTTCGCATGTTCAATAGCCTAGAATGGCTTTCGTTTATGATCAACGAAAGAATAATTACAGATAAAAAATTGATCGAATACATCAAACCTATGATAATCAGTTATTATGAAAATACATTTCTGAAATCAGGGTCAGGAAAAGAAAAAGATTCATCTCAGTATCAACAATTTAAGAAACTTTATCAAACTGTGAAGAAGCAAGTCTAGACAAACAAAGGTCAAGGATTTTCTATGAGAGATGGTGTTTAGTTTAATATGAATAAAACCTTTTTACCAGAGATAATATCAAATCTTGCTCCATGGAAAGGACATGTTACGGTATTATCATTTGCTATATTACCCATTGAAAGTAACGCATTCATATGACCACATCTATCATTTAATGCATAGAATTTTCCATCTATATTAGCAATTAGTGTTTCTTTTCCACTTACTTCTACATATTTCATTTGTCTATTGGCAATTTCATTTGTTTTTGCAATCTCTACATATTGCTCATCAGTAGCACTCTTGCTCATTGTCTAATGGATAATTATATGGATATTATTATTTATATTTAGTAATATTATTTTCGCCACACAAATTTGACTCAAATTCATTTTATATTTTTTCATAAGGAATTCTTGCAGAAAGTCGTCAGCTATTACTTGACAAAGCTTTTTTCATAACAATTTGATGAGGTTCAATTCCCCCTCCAGGAATAGTGGCAATAACTTTGTCAGTAGATGTATCAATTACTGATACATCATTGCTCTTCATATTACTAATATATGCCATTTCTCCATCTTCGCTAAAAGCAATACCATGTGGTCCCTTCCCAACAGGTATTTTACTTTTCATTATCTCAAAATTCCTTAGATCTATTTTAGACACAGTATCCTCTCCTAGGTTAGTTACATACGCAAATCTTTCATCTGGAGATAACTTGACGTATTCTGGATTTTTTCCAACTGGAATTGTTTTAATAATCTCATGCTTTTGAGCATCAATAACTGAAAGTGTATTACTATGCATATTTACGATAAACAATCTAGATCCATCCTTTGTAAAAGAAAGACCATGAGGAGTGACTCCTGAATCTATGTTCTTAATTACTCTATTCTCTGCCAGGTCTACTACAGAAATTGGACTCCACAGATTAGCAACGTAAAGTATTCTTCCATCAGGTGGCCTTGCCTCAACATATTCTGGGCCTGATCCAACCTTTATTTCGTCTTTTATTGCATTGTCTTTTATAACAAGTAGTTTGCCACCATATACGTCTCCTACAAATAGGGTATCATTAAACTCTGCAACACCATGCACAGCCACGTCAGTATTTATCTGATCTATAAGCGTATTACTGGTAGCATTCACAATGGATACTGTTCCTGAATCTATATCAGTAGTATACACTGTCTGCTGATCATCTGAGATTTTTATGTCATGAGTTCCACTTCCAACTGTAATATTTTTAATGGCCTTATTAGTTACAAGATCAATAACAGAAATGTTGTTAGATTTAGCATTTCCTACATATAAAAATCCTTTTTCACCACTGGCTGTTCTGTTATCATTTTCTATTTGTGCTGAGGCTGAAAGTATACTAAAGGGGAAGATAAAATATGAGGATACGGTGCTTAGTATAACAAATACTATAGGAATTAGAATTAATAGAAATAAGAATGAATAATTCTCCTTTTTCAATATTGTATAATAATTCACAATGTCAATATTAATTCGTACCGCCTACAAACGTGTGAAACCTCTTGAGCTATGTATATTAATCCAGCTTTGGGAGCTTATCAAGCCTGTCCTTTCATGGTGTCAATGTTAACTTTATTTATTAATAATAAAGGTTGATTAGTTTCATATGAAACGAAATATTGTTTTAGGAATTTTATTGACATTATTCTCAATTATAATATGTAATTCTAGTCTGTATACCAATCACATAGTTTATGCGCACAATTTTTCTATAACTGATGATTCAGCGTTACTTACTCTCATTGAACAAATCAAGGCTGAAACAGAGCTTGTAAATGCATATTTTCTAGCTAGCAATAGTATTTCAACTGTTGAACATGCAAAAAATGCCGCTAATCTTACCAATGGTCTCAATGATAAACTTAGACAAAGTACAGTAGCAGATATTACACACGTATATAATAATGGTTTGTATAATTCTACAACTCTTGCTTTAGTTGTTGCAAATCTTGTAGATGAAATATTGAGGAACTATGGTAGTGCTTATGGTATCACATACGATCTAACAAATATGTCAAATATGATGATGGCCATGACGTTGAATAATAATGATAGTTCTTCTTCAGGGCATTCTAGTATGTCAGAGAAAAATAATGCTGTGCTAGTCAATATATATAATTATCAGACAGCTCAAGTACTTTCTAATGTTGTTAATAGACTGTTTAATGACAAATTATCAGCACAGGCTCCAGTTAACGAAAAGGTAACTATTGATAACCTAGAGCAGAGTATTAAAGATCTAAAATATGCAATAGATAATAAGATACACGCTGAATATCTAATGGAAATTGTACATATGAAAATCCATCCGATGCTACAAAGTGCCTATGACTTAAAGTTAGTAGTAAGATAGAATATATCAACTCTAGCTCATAAGAGTAGTCACCTATAACTTTAAAAAAGAAAGAATAGTAAATGTAAATGTATCTCAATTATTTCATCTGAATAGAATATAGCTAAACTTGTCAGACAGAAAAATCTTCTCTTGCATTAGACTAACTTGATTATCCGCTCATTCTGACCAATTTCTCACTACTATGTCTATTGAGCCGTCATCTCTTAATATATTCCCAAATGGATGAAGGTTTCTAAATCCTATGTAACCACAGTGGTTATCTCCAGGTAAGAGGACAAAAAAGTCAAAGCAGTCTAATTTAGCATTTGCATCTGCATCTGGGATCGGAAGTATTTCAGAGTCGACCTGACGTTCACTATACCCACTTGGTATAGGAAGACTATGCTGTATTCCAAGCAGTCCAATCGCATCACGATTTTCCACATATCTATAGACATATTCTAGCATGTTATCTTCAGGATTGCGTAAATTGTAAAAACTATCCACTACATTTTCTATAGCTTTTCCAAAAGTAGTGTTGCTTGCAGCTGCATTCCTATCCATGGCCGCCCCCAAAAGATCCACGGATTTGATATTGAAATTGTTGTTTACATTGTTATTGAGTGCCTGATTATTACTTATAGTTATCAACGTACTATTAACTACTGCTGCCCCTAAAGAATGAGCAATGAGTCTTATATCTGTGTCTTTGCATTTATTTTTAAAATCGAAAATAAATTGGGCAAGCTTTAGACCAGTGTCTCTTGCAATATTTTTGGCAATTTCCCAGCCATTTTTATTAAGAGGTGTATTTGAGTCCCAGCTAAAACCAATCAAAGGTATTGAATAGTTATTTGCTACCAGGGATTTTGCTGTTCTATCAAATTGTTCATTTGCTGATGTTTCATCGGTCCATACTCCATGGATATATATAGCAATTTCCTTCTGATGAGGGCAAATTATTTCACCTTCTATTCCTGAGCTATTGTCATGATAATATTCATAGTCTGTTCTATTATGTCCAGAAATCAATTCTCCTGTTGTAAGATAGTCAAAATGTCCACGTGTGGAAACAATATCATCAATGCGATAGGATGTATTTGTTGTTGTTAACGTTAATGTCTGTGCCATAACAGAAAGGGGGATAGAGAGCGGATTTAAGACAATTATCAATAAACATAAAATAGTTAGGACTGAAATGAAGAGAAATAAATTTAGTGGTAATTCTGATCTGATAATGTTTCGATGCACTGCAAAATCTTGTATCATGACGTTCATTTAAAGATATTTTGTATAGGGGATGTACTAGGAGGTGATTTAAGTAATTCTCTGACTTGGGATTTAGTCCTATCATTAAATGACGACGGTACTTCTTTGAGTTGCAAAAAATAACCTTAAATTAAGACCACATATAGGAGAGTTGTTTGTATAGGTGTATTAGGTTGGGTGGAATAATTGAGTCAATTTTGGTGCGCATTCCACCGAACCAGTAAATTATTTTATCAAGAATATGAAACTAAGGAAGGTGAGCAGAAAGCAGTAGTAAGGTGTTTTTTCTTCTTTCTTTCAATTCTCTACATCATCAGATACAAGGTCAGGAGAAGAAGCATTTTTCATCATTTCTTCAAAGCCAGTAGCTGTTTTTTGCATTATTTGCGAATATGGAGAATTTGGATCTTGAGATTTTTTCGCAACAACCAAACCATCGAAAAAGTTTGTTCTAATGACTCCTGGTTCCACTATAACCACTTTAATACCAAATGGCTCTAATTCATATGACATAGATTCACTTAGTCCTTCAACTGCAAATTTTGTACTAACGTAGGCAGACCCACCAGGAAAACCAAATCTTCCAGCGCCAGAGCTAATGTTTACGATAGTTCCAGATTTTTGTCTTCTCATAGTTGGAAGAACTGCTTGAGATGTTCTTATCAATCCAAACACATTGGTTTCATATTGTGCTTTTATTTCATCCATCGCAAGATCCTCAAAGGCTCCGTTTAGTCCATAACCTGCGTTATTTACAAGGACATCTATTCGCCCTGCCTCAGACGATATTGCTTGTATCGCATTCGTGACCGAAACATCATCGGTAACATCAAGTTGCTTAATTTGGATTGCCAAGTTTTCTTTAGTTGCGACCAATTTTATATTTTCACTTTTGTTAAGATTCCTCATTGTGGCATATGTAAGAAAACCATTCCTTGCCAAGATTAGAGAAGTTTCATATCCTATTCCAGTTGAGCTACCTGTAACAACGACAACCTTGTGGTTGGCTGAGGGAGAAGAAGAAGAAGAAGCCATCTATATTCTAGCCATATAGATATACCGTACTACTTAAGTCAGTAAGTGATTCTCTGGCTACTTAGTATGTGAGATCCAACTTACTCTAGTTTATGATGACAGCGATCTACTATCTGTCAGTTTATCCGTATGAAATATTAGTAGAAATTCTTGAACCATACTTCTTTGCAATAGCATAGATTTTCTGAGCCATTAATAACAAC
>JAREAI010000112.1:0-10226 GCA_029240435.1 Nitrososphaeraceae archaeon
CATCTTTATTCTATGAAAAAGTTCAGCAAATAACTTGGCAGCAAAAAGGAGGATAGAAAGAGTGATTACTATATGAAGAAATGATGCTGTTGTTTCTGCAGCAGCAGCAGCAGCTTCAGCTACCATGGAATATCGTACGTCTCCTTTCTAACCAACAAAATGGAAGATATTATTCATCACTAAAAATGGCTTTACTTAAATGAGTGTTTTCTTTTACCTTTGAATATTTCTGGGTTGTTTGTACCGTAATTTCTGGGATTTGCTATAGGAACTTGTGCATTGCATTGTTGACAGGTAGTATAGAATTTCTCATCTCCAGAATACTGAAATACTCTTTTACAATTATTACACCGTAATTCTACCATAACTCATACTCATAAGGTATAATCAATATTGTATTTTAGAATTATACAAAAAATGATCGTATTTTCTTTATATCATCTATTTTTAGCACTGTGATTCTTATGGGTCTAGGTCTCTAATAAAAGTGCAATAATGTGTATGGCTTAACCATTAAGCCATTATGAACAATAAATATAATACTACTACTATACAAAGATGGGCAAAAAAATATTGGTGAAAATTCAGATATGCCATCATTAACACTGCATAATCAGCTGTTGAATTAAGATCGGACTGTCAGAATCTTGTGGAAAAGGTAGAAAAATCTGTTTCCGAAAGTAGATCAAGCCTTACTGATAGATAATGCTGAAACTAGAAACCAAACAGAAAGACTGGCAAGGAATAGTAATCCTCGAAATTAGATATCCTAAGAATCAATAATGTTAGATGCCAAGATTAATAAATATACAATTCTGTTGCCGTTTTGATCCATAAATGCCTATGTTTGAAATCATGTATTTTAATGTGTACCTATATACATATATATATATAACTAGAAGTAAAATTTGATAACATTTCTAATCGGTATGGTCAATAGTCTTCGCTTTGAGAATGCGATATCTTATTAGTTTCTTATTGATTCTACCATCATCTTTAAAAATTCTTCGAATCATCTTTATCTTTTTGATGACCATTTTTTCATCCAATGTAGTAGATAAATTATAGCTTCTACAAGTTCTTGGCCTTTATTTGTTAACTTATATTCAACCCTGGGAGGAATTTCTTTGTAAGCATGCCTTTCTAATATTTCGCTCTTTTCAAGCTCTTTTAGGCGAATAGCCAAAGTCTTGCTGCTAAAACCTCTCATTGTATTTCTAAATTTAATGTATCTTATTGGATTTGTAGTACAACATAATGGAATTAAAATTTCAAGTGTTCCTCTTTTTGTAATTAATTTTCTAAGTTTAGCAGTTTCTTTCATAAGCGTATCTGCATCATATCCATTGAAATCACATGATAATTCCTCATCTTGTAATATTGGTAATTTTGCTGTTGCTTTTTTTCTTATGGCTTTTGTTTCCATAATTACACTTACTTTACTAAATTTCTCTTGACAACTTAAATAGTTTCCTTGGAAAACATATATATATATTTATGCAACAAAATGAAAAGATTAAAGATAAAATAAAGGAAAGATACGGTAAGATTGCATTAACAGGTAATAATAGTAATAATTATGATTGTTGCTCTATGCCAGTAGACTGGTATGATTATGATTATGGTAATAGCGATATTTCATCTCTTCAATCCACTAGGTGAAATATGCAACTATGAAATTCTCTTTTGGTAGTCGTAGTAAAATAAAAAGCAGAGAACAAAAAATAGACAAGACAATACTTTTTGTATGTGTCGAAAATTCTGCAAGAAGCCAGATGGCTGAAGGGTTCTTTAGAAAATATGCACCAAAAGGACACATAACATTAAGCGCTGGAACAAGACCGTCAGCAGAGGTTAACCCTCTTGCAATACAAGTCATGAGCGAATTTGGTATAGACATTAGCAAACAAAAACCAAAGGATCTTACAGAAGATATGATACGAAATTCCTACAAAATAGTGAATATGGGATGTATGGAAAAAGAAGCGTGTCCTACTCTTTTTGTGCACAATCTAATAGACTGGAATATAGAAGATCCAAAAGGCAAACAAATTGAGAAAGTAAGAGACATCAGAGACGAGATAGAGAGAAGAGTAAGGCAATTTGCAGCAGAGCTTAATAAAGATAATAAACAATAGACTAACTTCTAACCAAAAGAAGTTTCTAGCTGAAGTTATTGGCACATTTATTGTAGTCGTTTTTGCTACAGGTTCTGTAGTTTTAGACGTTAAAATGAATAATATATTGGGAATTCCATTTATTGCCTTTGCTCCTTTTGTTGGAGTAGCCATAGGTATATACCTGTTTGGAAAAATATCCATGGCACACTTTAATCCTGCAGTTACAATAGGCTTTTTTATAACAAAACACATAATAACAAAAATACAGTTAGCATACTACTTTGCAGCTCAAATATTTGGAGCCTTACTAGGAAGTCTGTTTGTAAAATATTTTATTGGAATTCAAGCTAACTTGGGTGCAAATGCTCCAAACTATGCTTTTCCATTGCCACTAATATTTTCAATTGAAGTTTTAGCATCTGCTCTTCTTATGAGCATTATCCTAATAGTGGTTTATACAAAAGGATTGAAAGGTTTTGGAGGTATTGTTATAGGTGGTATGGTTGGTTTAGATATATTCTTTTTAGGTTTTATATCTGGAGCTTCTATGAATCCAGCACGCTCATTAGCTCCTGCTTTGTTTTCTGGCGCAATAGGTGATTTGTGGCTTTATTGGTCTGCTACTTTCGTTGGAACTTCAATTATTGCGCTCATCTATCGAAGGAAATTCTTTGTCAATAGTAATAGTAGAAAATAGTAAAGTCCTTTCTCTTTAATTTTTATTATTATTACTCTCTACACACATAAAATCACTCTTGAGTTTAACTTTGATATTTTTTATAACTATAAAGGTAAATCGCTATACGTGAAAATATATAGTAGCAAATGCTTTAATACTACTACTATATAAATCCCTTGAATGCAATATAGTTGTAACTTCATATATTGATACAATATTTTTGCTTTGTATTTACTTATTCGTCGTCTCAAGGAAACAATTGATCTTTTTAGAATGACTTCAAAAGAAAGATCTATTAGTATTTTCAGTTAAAACCCAAAGTAATTGCTAAAATTGCTCAAAGCAGTAGTGTTACTAATCTATGTAATCAACAACCAGATATTTATTCTTCCCATGTGTAAGAAGCATAATTGTATATCTAAATGAAAGATCCTAGATACAAAGACAAAGCAAAATCCGATGTTAGACAAAGTATTTTTCCATTATTCTTGACATTTTTAACTGGATAACATCCTTATCATTTAATGTTTCAGGATGTTTTTCCTTTAGGTGTTTTAATATGAATCTTACATCATCTCCACATAGTTTACATTTTGCTTTTCCAAACATAATAATACATTTAGTATTAATTATCTCTGATTGTAAACTTTTATGTTGATATCAATTAAAAGAGAGAATTAAGAATAAAAAGAGGTAATATGATCGCTTTGAAATTTTGTTATTTTAAGTAGAGTGTAAAATATAACTACTTCTCTATAACTTGATGTTGCTTCTTGAGTATTCGATGTTTTAGCATAAGTTTGTAATTATCTGAATACTTACTTATATTGCTTTTATCCCTTAAGAGTTGCATCATTACTATGGCATTTTGTGCTGATGCTTTAACTGCTTATTGTGGAGAAAAGTTCTTTGCAAGTTGGAAAGTTAGACAAAATGCTCTGGTTACTGATTAGATGGTATCCTCTGCTTAATTTCTGTTCTTCTTCATCATCACCATTACGTTAATTGTTTGTGATCTCACTCTTACGATATAAGCTCTGATTAACTAAGTTAATCTAGATTAATTAATTACAGCTTCTTAAACACAGGCCAAAGATAAATTGTTAAAAGATAAATTGTTGGTACCTGTTAACAACAGAAAATTATTTAGTGCTATTGCATCAATTATTATTGTTCTTGTAATACTTGATTTGTTAACGACACGTCAGGTCTTGCCGTATGGAACAGTAACTACCAGTATTATGGAAATCATACTCTTTATACTGACTGTTGTAGTTGGATATGGAATAGGATCTTGGATTCTTTTAGCATATACTAAGAAAATAAGTACAGGTCTTAGAACCAAATCACCTTTCGTTAGGATAATGGATTTGGCTGTAACGATAACTCAATTTTCTTTGTTTGGAATTTTGCTATTTGTGATATATAATAACAGCGTCAACTGCCATGATTATTTTAATTTATGTAATAGCAACAGGATTGCAAGTACTTCAGTTTATGCAATTAGTTCTATCGCAGCAACCATTATTATGGGACTAATCAGCTTTAAATTCTTTTCATGGTACAAAGTAAACAATAGAAATTTCATAGTCTTGTTTTATGGTTTAGCAGCAGCAGCACTAGCTATATCTATAGCAGGAGATGCTTTTGACAAATTACTGCTAATACAAGTAGTAGTAGAAGAAACATCACCGCCTGGAGCAGTTCCAGAGGCCTCTTTCATCTATGAGACATTTGAAAAATACCATGGCGAAATCCAATACAAGGTTGTAAATCCTCATACTACAACATTATATGTCGTACCAACTTCAAATTTAAACCTCTATAACCAAATTATCTATTGGACTTCTCTTGCTCCGTATATATTAACATGGGCCGGTACCGCCCTACTTTTAGCTTACTATTATAAAAGAAAGATAGGCAAGCTTAACTTTACATTTTGGGTTATCATCTCTGTTCCTTTAATATTATATCTTGTGGGAAGTGGTTTAATATTCTCATTGCCATCAGATATACCATATCGATTTTATTTTAGACTTTTGTTTAGAGCTGGTACTATAGGAAGTAGTGTTCTATTTGGTCTTGCATTTTTTATCACATCAAGAAAGTTAACTGCTACTAAAGTAAAAGATTATCTAATGATTTCTGCAATGGGTATCATAATAATTGGCATTGCAAATGAGATTTCTGCTTTACAGCAGACATATGGAGCGGCTGCTCATTCATTAGTATTGTTAGCTTCCTATTTGTTTAGTATAGGATTATATTCTTCGGCACTATCTGTATCTCAAGATATAAAGTTACGCCAATCTCTTAGAAAATCTGTTGAACAGCAATCAACATTGTTAGACAAGATTGGAGCATCTGAGATGGAGCAAGAAATACGGAAAAAGGTTATTAAGGTAATGAGTGACCTGTCATACCAAACAGAAGAGAAGACTGGAATTCAAACATCCATTGAAGAACAAGATATCCAGCAATATTTGAATAAAGCAATAGCAGAGGTCAAAGGGAAAAGACGTTCTTCTTAAGTCTTCTATAATTTAGACGTTCAGAGTTAGCGGACTATGCTCTAACAAGTCGAAAAGCTGCTGCAACTGTCATTTTTGCTTGGCTTGCTAGCTTTTCTCTTAAACTTCTTCTTATCATTTGGAATCAAGATAGGAATAAATGAAGAATCAAGAATGATGATAATGCCTATTTTGCAAATGCAAATATTATGACAAAGAATTAACGGTATAGAATACAGATCTGATAATCAGTTCTATCACCACCACCACAACAACAACAATTACTATTACTATTATATTAAACACAGTCTGGCATAGGATATAGCAGACCGTCTTTTCTATATTCTTTCCAACAATCAGAATGAAAGAAAATCAATATTTCTATATCTGATTCGTCCATATCCCATCCACAATATTTACATATTCTCTTCTTCTTTTTCATTTTTTGCCAGCAGTATAACTATGTCCTTTGTCACTATCTACCTTAATTCAAACTGCTCTAATGTTTTTGTTATTTGTCTCACTTTTATACCAGCAATAAAAGAATTTCCTGTCTAATAAATAATTGATGCCGTTTGCGGATAAGATTACCATTATGTTACCACATATAGGAAATCAAGAATATTTTGTATTGCTGCGCTTAGTTTCTAAAGCAGATCTTTGGAAATATCTTCTTTTTCTCACCTATCGAGAAGCAGACTATTTTGACCTAGTAGTGCCAGAGTTCAAAAAAAGCCTGTATGAAGATGCTATAACTATGTACATCGTAAAATAGGAGTGGAAATTAAACGAGTTGTTTGTATATACTATTTTTTGTTTAACTAATTATAAAACGGGTAAAGTAAAACATGGGGTAGTTGTGAAATAGCCTCTGACTAGCATTTATTAGTATTATAGAGAAAACAGATACATGCAAAAAGAATAAAGTATTTGATATCCATTTGATAATCCCCTTCCCAACTTATTCTTCTTCTTATTATTATTATTCAAATTCTCTAGGCTCCTTCACCTTCACTTCGTGTTCATTTTCACTCCATTCAACTTTCTGGCTCAATATGTGCTGGTGATTCTGACGCTATTATCATAGAATAATCGTCACTTTATACATTTAATCTCCGAGACCTTATTTGCTTAACAGCTTGCCTTACTACGAATTAGTTTGTGTAATGGTATTTTTGTTGTAGCAAGATATCTCCTCCCTCTTCTTGTTATGGTAAAATAGTAGGTAGAGTATATTGTACTTGTAGCCTTGACAGGCTCCAAGTTCAATGTTGTGAGCCTTGTTATTGCTCTCTTAATAATTGCTATAATGGCTACTTATCTGATTTTTCCTAACCACATACATACAATTTAGACAAATATTCTAAATCATAGCTGCAATTACTAATATGCTATTATGACATATTTATCTCATTTAGTTAGCTATTCGTCACTACTTGTCATAAAGTTACAATGTTTTACTGCCTTTCCATTAAACTCAAACTCTGAAGAGTAACATTCTCCTTGTCCCATACATCTTATTGTTCCGTCTATACTTGCAGGGAGTTCATCAGATCCACAATCTTCATCATCATCTGATGATGATGATGAACTTGCTTCGTCCGTGCTTGCATATGCTACTTGAGGTATAAACATTGCTATTGTCGATATCCCAGTAATGATAGTAGCTGCTGTCAGTAATATTACAAAGTGTTGTAGGATTTTTTCCATAATATCAATTGACACATCGTATATAGATAGATATGCAGTCTATCTTATAGTAGATTTGTTGTCGTCACTTCTAGAGTGACATCAGTTAGGTTCCACTTCTGAAAGAGCGCATAATAAAATTTCAAAGATAATTGTAGTAACATAGGCTAGATTTAAGGAATAGAAGAAAAGACAAAGAGATTAAGACAAAATTGTTTGTCAAGTTACAAAAATTATGGAAAGCCTTTTCAAAAAAATAATAGAGATGTTATAATGACACTATGACCTTTTTTCTGGCGTCACATCCAAACTTCTTGTTTTTCTATGCTTGAGAAGTATTATTCCCGTTATTACTATGTATACTATCTGTACTATCTCTGTTAGATATCCTATATTATTATTCTGTAATGCCTGTCCTGTCATTGGATTTGGAATTCGTGAGATTGCTAATAAAATTACCAATGCTACAGTTCCAACCAAGCCTACATAGTACCATCGAATACTCCAACCAAGAAACATCGGTATAGCCCAAAATACCTGTGCTCCACCAGATATAATGAATATCAGATCAGTAACTGGAAGCATTTCCATTGGAAAATTAGAAGGTTTATTGAATGGTCCTATCATTGCAAGATGCAATATTCCAGCCAGTAGAGTAGTTGATGCTGCTAAGATTGTTAAATATTGCATTTTTTTATCTGACATAGGGTGTTTCATGGTTTTGGTTTTATCTCTTGTCATCATTAATGTTCGATAAGAGATTCAATAGACTATATTTAAAGTGATTTGATAATGTCTATAAGATAGAATCTTACTAATAATGTAATGCTTCAGATAGCATTCTCTTCTTAAAATCGAAGTTATAGTGAATTATCTTATTAAATAGTATAGTAACCTAGTAGTTTCTACAAACAACAGAATCATTATGATTATTTATCTAAAATAAATATATAAATATATAAGTATATATATATGTAGTTAGTTTATTTTTTATTTTCATCTTCAGAACAGTCATCTCTATAAATGTATCTGAATTAAAGATAGATGCAAATATGAATTAACTCAACTACTCGGTAATTGCGCAGTCTTTCCAAGAGTAGTAATAACACATATATATATACTTACATATACATATATATATATACACATATGATTCCTCCTCCTCTTTGTTATCCTATGTTCGGTTTAACTGTTATTATCTGCTTATGAAAATATTTGCTAATAATCTAAAATCATATTAGACATTCTTGATCAGCAACTTTAATCAACTAATTTTTCTGGTCATTGTTCTATTGATTGGTAACCTTTTCTAGCTCTATGCTATAGCTTACCCTGTATTATAGCTTAATATTTGAGATCAAATGAAAAAGGGTTCTTTAATCATTCTACTTTTTTTGAATATAAAGAGAAATTTATGATGTATCCCAATCATAGTCTTATTGTTAAGTAAACAAGCCTAATTCTACTTCTTTTGGCTTTATCATAGTTACTATTATTACCAATTGGAGGTAATGCATTATATCTCTATATATATATATATATAATAAATATAATATATCTATCCTAAAGTCTATTCTAGAAAGAAAAATAACTAAAAAAAAGTTGATATTTGCTGATTTACTTCTTTTGGACTAGTAACAAAGAGACCTTCTTTTTTGCTATTTGAGAAGGTTCGTCCTAATGTTATCTAATCGTCGTCGTCGTCGTCTTTGTCATAGTCACCTATCTTACAGTATAGTTTTAGTGCATCAGATTTTTCGAAGTTGTCATAATCATCGTCGTAGTAATCATCGTCGTAGTAATCATCTTTATCAAAGTGAGCTATTTTGCAATAGAGTGTTGCTTTCACGTATTCATCATCATCATCATCGTCAGCGAACACTGGCATTGCTATATTGCCTATTGCTCCAATTGCAAACAAAGCCACTGTAGATAGAAGACCTAATACAATTGTATTTTTCATCGAATCGACGATGAAACATTGACGTTATATAACTGTGATGTTGTATTTATCATAGATTTGTATTCTTTATTTCCTATATGAGGTAACATAATCCTTATCTTATCCACAAAATAGACATTACATTATTATGTCATAATACAGGTTCAGTTGAAGCGACTCGACATATAACAGCGCTATTATAACCTTCACAATGTCACAGTATTACAATATTCTCCCAGAGAATCATACAACATATTAGAAGAATTATCTTTTAAACAAAGCAAAGCCACATGTTTTCAGACTTCATTAAATTGCATGATTTTTGACTCTTTGTACAACTATGGAAAAATTAAATTTATGTCATTAAATATTAAAGTTTAAATTATAAAATTTTATTATTGTATAATAATAATTTTAATATTGCAAATAGCATGAAAAATAATTATCATTGCAAGTATATTTAAGAGGAGCAGTAGCACTGATACAACATAAGCATAATACAGCAAGACAAAGTGTAATCACAAAAAATGTAAGTCAAGATACAGAAAGCAAATCTGAAATAAATAATTAAATGAATAAAAATTTTTATCTAATTTTTGATAGTGCTAGAAAATGGTGGGAGAGAAGAGAAAGCATAAGCAGTCAATCAGCCTTTATCCATATCCCTCTCTATCTTTTTTCCTCTATTATATATCTTCTATCTATGGGAAGTTGATGGTCATTCTTTCTCCATTAAACTTGGTAAAATTGAAAGCACCACTCTCTGGAAATCCCCTACTTCGCTGCTCGAGAAGCTCGATTGCAACCTTTTCACCAAGCAACATGGATTGCTCAGAGTCGGTGCGATAGTGAACACCTGCCATATTTCGACCAATGGCAACATTCCAAGCCAGCTTGTTTAGCTCCCCACCTACTGTTAATTCATCTTTGCCCGAGCCTGTGTAGGGCACAAGCTCTTTACCATCTCTACTTGCAACATAAGTGTTTGGCAGAACATATGTCTCGTCAAAGAATGCTTTTAGGACCGTTGCCTGAGCACCTACAGCAGTAGAATGTCCCCCACCATAAGAGGGATGAGGTGGAGCTCCTTCAGCAAATCCCAGTGGCAGCAGAAATGAATCTCTTCTCTTAAATTCTGGCCTATCAAAGACATTAGATTCGAGTATATCACGATGAATTGGGTATTCTGCTTGACCAGTCTTTTGAATATGAATACGTGCTCCAAATTCCTCAGGCCGCAGTCTTCTATGTACATAATACTTTTGGAACCATACTGCCCGGAGTGC
>JAREAI010000113.1:0-8643 GCA_029240435.1 Nitrososphaeraceae archaeon
TAAATAGAATATAAATGAATCTCAATACACGATTATCCTTTAATTAGCAAAAAATAACATTTCTAGGTTCTAAAACACCTTTTCCACAATATGGGCAGTAAATTGCATTTCTCTTAGTAGGAGAATATATCTCTACTAACTGGATTATGACCTTACAACTTTGACAACGATACGTCGCAGCCAATTTTTGTCCTTGCTCCTTGATTATTGTATGAGCTAATTTTAGGATTTGCAACATAAAGTGGACACATGTATGTGTAAATATTATGATACGAAAGTTCGCTAATATATAAGATTACCATTCACTGGTGGCTATAATAGACAAGTATCCTAAATGGGAAACGATTAATAGGATAACATTGGAAAATGGAGAACTTAAAAAACAATCGTAGAGATGCTTGCCATTAAGTTCGCCTTCATTTAATGGAACTCCCCCATGTGTGCATATGTTATCTATAGCATAGACCGATCCTATACCCGTAACAAACTGAATTATAGCCGATCCTATTTATGGAAACAAAGTTTACTTGGAGTTATTTTGACTATTATTATCATGATTTCGAACCTGAGGTCCTGAATACTCGGAATTATTTAAAAAATGTTAGTGAACCTATGACCAAAAGGTTCACCTTAGGATTACTTCAGGCATTAGATGGATCTCCGATCTAAAACCGGCATCATGCTTAATCGCAGGGTCATTGACCCTTATATCCTGGGCAATAGACTCTTCTTCCGTTTCTATAATCGCCAAGCCGTATATACCCCTGGGATCAGCAACAGGACCAAAGATTACAGCAATTCTTTTGTCAACCAATGTTTTCCAATAATTAATGTGTTCTTGCATTAGTTCTCCTTCCGCTTCTGTCATGTCCTGAGGAAATGTTAGTCGTGGAGGAAGAAGTTTATAAAGAAAGTACTTCATGCATCTTACTACATGCTAACTTGAAGTTATCCTTTTTTATAGTATCTTCCAAATTTTTTTATATATTATTGCGACCATTACAGAATATTATGACCGTGGAAGAATATCTCCATTTGATGAAGACTCTAGATGACGCATGGAACAGTAGTTTTAGTTGGATACGTGGTAGATGATACTATTTCAAAAGCCAGATATAATTTGGCTTTCCATGGAAAACCCAACGACCATCAACCGGTCTTCCTATAGCAGAAGATATCCAAGCAATACTTTGTCCATCTGGAGTCTCAAATGTCCCATTACCTCTACTCTGGATTAATTCATCAGATAAGTGAGTGCTTATGTAAGTCTGATTGTTAGTAATATTACCTACGCCCTTTAGGAATCCTTGGTCAGAGGAATGTTCCTCTGTCATTCGGTAAGGAGTTAATGATATATTTTTTGAACCTAAGAACTTGGTTTTATTAGCGCTATAAATCGAATCGGCTCCGTCCAAAGGCAGGGTACCCTGTTCGTTAACACTTGGCTGAGGAGTCTGTGCTAATAAATCTGTGCCAAAATGAGGTAAAACTGCCACACTGGAGATAATCAACAAGGACAGAGGTAATGACAACTTTGTTATCCTATTCAAACGGGTTCTATGAAATATGGTGATTTAAATAGATTTGGATTACAAAGTGGTAGCTATTTTAAGTGTTTGTAATAAGGGTAATAGAAGTATCAATGAAGAGATTCAATTAGCCAATTTTAAAAACATTTAATGAGTTGGAGATTTCTTATTGTGGTATGCTTTTGTCTCCCCTTGGATTGGACATACAACGACCATCAAGCCGTAGGACGGGAGACTAAGTTTTTTGTCTATAGACCTTAATATTCTTGTCATATGAATGGTGAAGAGTCCAATATTTTTAACGGACTAAATACGCAGATGATAAACACAGCAATCGAAACTATGCGAAACAATACAGAAATGGCAAAGGTGACATTTTCTGTAAGATCGGAATGGAATGGCGCCTTTAGTGTTATGTCTACCTCCAAAGACTTTCGTTTAGGAGGCCAAAATGTAGTAAGAAATACCGAATATAAGATGCAATATGATTTTCCAGTTCAGCTCTTAGGAGACGGAAAGGGACCTACCGTATGTGAGGGTTGTATGGGTGCGTTGGCCGCATGTTTGACACAAACTATGGTAGCTCATGGTACGTCCAAAGGGATCCAACTCGACAGTATCAAGATCGATGTAGAAGGCGACATTGACATGAGAGGTTTTAGCGGCATATCTAAGGATGTAAGGCCTGGTGTCCATCAATTCAGAGTAAAAATTAATATAAAGAGTGGTTCTGCTTCGAAGGAACAATTAGATGAACTTCGTGAGATTGGGAAGAAGTTTTCGCCTGCATTTGATACCTTGACCAATGGGACAAATGTGATCGTAGTTTAGTATTATGCGATGATAGAAAACTGTAAAGCAAATGATCAAGATATACTTATGTAATCTTGTCCCGTCTCAGAAATCTTTTGTAATTTTTAAGTCTCTTATATAAAAGACTATGTTCATTTCAATGGTAATGTAGTATTACCGTCCTTGATAAAGTATCTTCTGAATATTCCTTATATGGTCCTAATAACGTGCAAGAAATGTGGTGAACTAAATTATCTTACTTCCAAGGCATTTTGGAATATAACTGACTTTGGTGCAAAGTGCGAGAAATGTGTTCTGTTTTTGAAGGTTAAGCAGAAAACCATTCAAAAGAGAAGATTATCAGCATTCCTGTTTAGGATATTACAATATTTCATGTATTTGGTGCTAAGCTCCGAATAAAAAATATGCAAGGATTCTATAAAGTTGTAAAACGCTTGATCTTCCATACCCCAGTCTCTCTTTTCTTTTCGCTTTTCATTTTCATTTTTTTCACTATTAATAGAGTTGCCAATTTATATGGCGCCATATAATCTACTAGTATGAAGACTTATCTAACAGTATATTCTTTTCGTCAAAAAATAATACAAAGCTTATATCTTTCAAGATAGTGACTATGGATATACATAGATATGTCATATTCATTACATCTGCGTGATCTGGGAGTTATTGTTAGAAACACACAGCCAGAGGACATTTCTAAAATAGTCAATTTGCAGACCGAATCATATCCGTATCTTGCTCCTTATGGAAATATATGGCGTTTAGAAGAGCTTGAGAGTCATCTTCGCATTTTTCCACAAGGACAATTTGTTGCTGTTGAACCAGATGGTACTATAGTCGGTTCTGCCAGTACTCTTATAGTCTCACTTAATCCTGAATATGCAGAACATACATGGAAAGAGATTACTGCAGACGGTTTATTTATAACTCATATTCCAAGCGGAGACAGTCTATATTTGGCAGATATATCTACCCATCCAAAACACAGACATGAAGGTATCGGAGGCATGATTATTCACAGATGGAAGGAATTAGTTGCGAAGTTAAATCTAAGGAGGATGATAGGAGGTGGAAGATTATTCAATTACACTGAATACGCAGACAGGATGTCTCCATATGAATATACTGAGAAAGTGATGAAAGGGGAACTAAAAGATCTTGTTCTAACATTCGAATTGGATATTGGGTTTAAATTTGTCAAAATACTTCCAAATTACTTGAATGATGTTCGTTCTCTTAATTACGCTAGTTTTATAGAGTGGATAAATCCAAGCTACAATCAAAGTCTCTAGCAAGTGGTTTATGAATTAAATTTGACGATATTTTAGGTCCCATACTCATCGTTTATGAAGAATACAAATCAGGTAGTCGTTGGTCTGGGTTCGGTGGATTCGCTGTCCTAGCACTCCTAATTTAGAACTCTTATTTCTTAGCTATAGTCAGGCCATAAAGCAGATTTCTGCATCAGCCAATTGCATAGAATATTCGCCAAATTATAAACCCTGTTACTACTATCAATACAATACCAATAATCAGTTTCAAACTTCCTTCACTGAATCTATTGGTATATTTCGCTCCCATGTATCCTCCAAGCATTGCAGCAGGACCCATTGTGATCATTATCAGAAAGTCAACATTTCCGTTAATTAGATGTCCAACCAAACTAGATGCACCAGTTAAAGATGATACCGCTAAATTTGTTCCAATTGCTACTTTGGTTTCCATTTTTAATACAGAAATCATTGCAGGCAAACGTATACTTCCAATGATTAAGCCTACAAGTCCTCCAACGAATCCTATTCCAAATCCTATTAACGATTCAGTAAAAATAAATTGCTTGTTACGGACTCCTGAAATATTTGAAGGACTAGAAGGACTAGAACGAAGAGCACTACTAGGACCATGAATCAGATCCAAATTGTTGTTATCTTCTTCGTTGTTATTGCTTCTTCTCATCTCTTCGTCCTTTTCCTTTCTTGAACTCTTAATTAATACAAATGCTTCATACAAGACTATTATTGCTATAAGACCAAGTAACAGAGTAACAGGAATGTATTTTGTGAAGACGGAACCAAAGAAACCGCCAGTAGAACCTGTGGCAGCCATAATTAAAAACGTTTGAAGAGAGATGTTTTTTTGTCGAAAATGTCTAATAGCAGCAGCAGCCGCTCCAAAAGTGCTTACTCCAATATTAGTCCCGGCAGCAACACTTACTGAAGAAGAAGAAGAGGAAGGGGAGAATGAAGATTCAACTCCTAAAATGATAAATACAAGTCGCAATACTCCAAGGACAATTCCAACCATTCCGCCTACAAATCCAACTACAAAACCCAATAAAACAAGAATGATAGCAATAACTAAATCGATATTAATGGTCTGAAGAAGCTTATTCCCTAATAAAAGTTGCACGTTTGCTTATACTATGATTTTGGAACATGTATATTCAAACGCGTTACCATATATAGGACTATACCACTACAGAAGTATCAAGGTACTAGTCATTGCATAGATCCGACAACTAGACTAAGGAGGAGCATCTAGAATTATGAGTACTTTTGAGAGTTTAGGACCAATTGCAGCTACTATGAGTGGTGGCTTGGCTATTATTTTAACTACTTGGAATGCAACTCATCAAGGTGAGTACCTTGGAATTCCGCCTACTGGTAAGCAGATTACTCATAGATAGGTAGACCTTTTCAGTGTAGCAAATGGTCAAACTGTAGAGTATTGGAATAATGTGGCAGACGTTAAAGATATGCTAATTGACATTGGCTATCTTATGCCCCGTAATACAATAATGACGACAATAAGGATAACAACAACTACTACTGATACGACACAATAGTCGCCGTCAGTAGATTCATAATATTGAGAAATCAGATTTAGCAGTATTGACAATAATACGTCAGTATCGACAAACGAACACTTAATAAATAACAATGACTAGCCTGTCAAAGAAGCACTTATTATGCTTCTCTTTTTTTATCTATGGTTCGATTCTTATCTTTCTTCTTAATTTACTCGAAGAAATATGGAACCTATTATACCAAAATAAAGCACCTGACATAATTATGAAATCTGTGACGTAGAATAGATACCAGATCCATAGATTTTGTGAATTTCCACTTACAAAATCATGTACATACCCATCATCTGCTATTGCGTTAATCAACAAAGATAATGAAGAAAGAAACCAAGGAATAAACTGTTGATAGTCTTTCCGTAAACTTATCAGTATTACCCCTGAAGGAACGATTAATGTCAAATCTAAAATAGGATAGGCAATAGTGACAAGTAAAGCCATAAAGTCGAACTCAACAATAAATTCTTCTGATGAGAGTAAAATGTGAACATTATAACCAACAAACAGCAGTGAAATAATTAATACTATGATGACAGCTCTCTGTTTAATTATATTATGTAAGGATCGAAGTATAATAAACAAATGTAATGACAGAAATCCATATCCGACAAACCATAAACCATCTACCACAGATACAAGTTTTTGCTCTTCTAGACCTAATGCGTAATAGTAATATAAAAGAGTAAAATCTGCAAAGAACCAAGAAATAAGACCAAGCGTCAGAAACAAATATGATTTACCGTGAAGTCCATAAAATCCATGTCTATATATTGCAATTATACCTAAACTTGAAGCAATAGCAGCAGTAATATTCAGAGTCCAAAGAGCTGTGAAATGTCTGTTGTCCAAGTCTGAGAAAATTATTATAGAATTTGCAATTATTATTGTGACAATAATTGATAAGATAAGGATCTTTAGCGTTAATTTATAGTGGTAGTTCTCTTTGTTTTCTTCGTTATAATCAGTCAGCTCAGTCTACTATAGACAGTTATAATTTGACTCTATAAAAGGTTTCTTAAACTATTTTATTTCAGACTTTTAGGTTTTACTAAATTGTACAAACAGAAAAGGAAAGGAAGAAAGATTACTGTAGACTAGGATGTTATTTGTCTACATAAAGCAACTGCAATCAGAGCTAACTCTGTATTCCCTGTGTTTCTCTCCTCTACAACCCAGAGATTTCCATCGGGTTCGCTTGTGTTGGGCGGAAATCCAATATCGCTTTCGAAACCGCCTCAAACTACTACTTCCCCTTCATCACATTCTGCCACTCCTTGACCGGAACCGCCTGGTTCAATTGCAGTAGGTGGTCCAGCCCTGGTCTCAACACTTAACTCCACAGCGCTATCTTCAATTTTATCGCCAGTTACTGCGTCATCTGCCAAGTCCTGTGTCATTACTTCCCCATCTTTTAGCTTCTTCTCTGAGTGTGAATATGCTTATTTGTATTGTTGTTCTAGCACAAATACCAGTGTGCTAGCAGTAGAGCTAATTAGTGCTGCAAATAACGTCAATGTGAGTATTACTTTCTTTTCTACTACTACTTTTCTTTTCGATATAGTCATAATAGAATAGTGATATTGTATATTATTTATCTTATACCAAGATTCTTAGCTTTATGTATTTTCAATATAACAGATCTAATTTTATTACATAGTTTGATCTTTCATTAGTAAGAATGTCTGAAATTCAGAATACTGTTGGCGGTTATCTAATTCAATCACTCTACGATCATGGTGTTCATCATATCTTTGGTGTGCCTGGCGATTTTGCACTTGGATTTTACCAACAGTTAAGCCAGTACAATAAACTTAAGATCATTAATACCTGTGATGAGCAAGGAGCGGGATTTGCAGCTGATGCATATGCTCGCGTTAATGGATTGGGTGTTGTATGTGTAACCTATTGTGTAGGCGGACTGAAGGTTGTTAATGCTACTGCCCAAGCCTTTGCTGAAAAATCTCCACTCGTAGTAATATCTGGTGCACCAGGAATAAAGGAAAGAACAAAGAGTCCATTTCTTCATCATAAAGTTCAAGACTATAATACTCAACAGAGGATCTTTGAACACGTAACTATTGATTCCGTTCTGTTAAATAATCCAACTACTGCTGCAAAAGATATTAATCAAGTATTGTCCTCAGCCATCAGATACAAAAGACCAGTATATATCGAGTTACCACGGGACATGGTGTCAGCGCCAATATACATTCAGCAGTTTTTTAAGGATTTCAAGACGGTATCTCAATCATATCCTGAAACTACCAAATTAGTAGAAGAACAGGAGTATGGAACAGACATGCATTCTATGCAGGAAGCACTATCAGAAGCAACAACAATGATAAATTCTTCAAAGAAACCTGTCATAATTGCAGGAGTAGAGATACATCGCTTTGGATTACAAGGTGTATTACTCCGATTAATTGACAAAACAAATATTCCTGTTGTAGCGACGGTATTAAGTAAATCAGTAGTTAGTGAGGATCACCCCTATTATCTTGGAGTATACGAAGGAGCTATGGGATATGAATCAGTTAGGAAATATGTTGAATCTAGTGATTGTTTGATTTTACTTGGTGCTCTAATGACAGATATTAATTTTGGTATATCTCCTACACCGATAGAACAATCTAGAAGTATCTATGTAACTAGCGAAAAATTATCAATTAAACACCATATATTTGAGAATGTCCCTTTACAAGATTTTCTTAATGGTCTGATAGAGGCACCCTTGAAAAAGAGAGAATTTATCATGAGCATTCAAAAACGGCATAATAATAGTCATAATGCTCAGGATAAGAGGTATTTCTTACTTTCAAAAGATAAGAAAATAACTGTAAAGCATTTGTTTAAACGTCTTAACTTCTCTATAACCAATAATACAATTGTCATAGCAGATGTTGGTGACTCTTTGTTTGGAGCTCTTGATTTAACGATCCATGGCCAGACAGAGTTTTTATCTCCTGCCTACTATCTTTCAATGGGCTTTGCTGTTCCCGCAGCTATTGGAGCTCAGCTAGCTAGTCCAAAACTTCGTCCTATTGTAATAGTTGGAGATGGTGCTTTTCAGATGACTGGCATGGAATTATCAACAATTGCTAGGTTTAAATTAAATCCAATTGTGATTGTGCTAAATAATGGAGGGTACGGTACAGAGCGTCCTATGCTTGATGGCCCATTCAATGATATATTACCTTGGAATTATAGTCGTGTTACTGAGATAATAGGCCATGGTAAAGGTTTTGTTATAGAAACAGAAGATCAATTGGAAGAAGCAATCTCTGCTGCTGAACATATTTATTCTCGAGAGTTCTGTATACTAGATGTACGCCTAGACATTTATGATGGATCACCAGCGTTACAACGACTTACAGAAGTATTAGGCAAGAAAGTACATTAGCTCTAATTGTGACTGCATAACTCTGTACCTTGCTTCTG
>JAREAI010000391.1:0-3234 GCA_029240435.1 Nitrososphaeraceae archaeon
GAATCGCTTTTCTCCTTATCGGGATAGTAAAATCTGCGATATTGTGCTATCAATCGCTCGTCTACCAATACCCGTACTTTGACTCCAAGTTTGATGCTTTCGATAAGTGATGCAATGACCTCATCCATTGAAATTCTTGTGGCTATCAGAATTTCATTATTAGCTTTTTCAATTCTTTGACAGAGCGTCTTAACGATATTCTCCTGTGAAATGAGGATGTTCGGGAACGCATGGACACCTCCAGGCACAGACGAGGTATTGTCGTCCTTTGTGATCTGATCAACGAATTTTCTTATTTCATCCTCTGAAAACTGGCCAGAGCTTTTCAAAACGTTGATGATCTTGAATTCTTTCTCATGCTTAGACAGTTGCGCAATTTGTTGGACAACCTGCTTATACAAAATACTACCTGAAATACTATGATGGTAAACACTACCTCTTTTTTCTAAAAGACCTAGCAGTTTTAATTTGTGTAATGCCTTATAATACTGCTTATTTGACATTTGAAGTTTTTCCAAAAGAGAAACAGACAATACAAAACCTCTATCTGCATATGAAAATAACCTGAAGACATCTGGTGATGCAAGAATAGACAGGATCTGCTGAACGTTAGAGTATTTTTCTGTAATTTCCGACATGGTGTCTGACCTAACCGTATATGAAAAATGGAATATATAAAGGTAACAAAGTAAAATAAGATAACTTTCATGAAAAATCTCATGAAAAAAGAAAAATTATAGCCACATTTTACTTATTTGTCTTAATAGTTATCAAGCAGTTTGTCAAGATGTCAGTCTATGATGTGCCATACTTCCAAGCTGATTCAATTTTGCTTATGGGTGCAAAATACTGAATAAACGCGCATTCTATATCTGAGAGATACAAAAAAAGAAAAAGGTGGAAGGAGTATGCTTACTCCTTTATCTGATTATAGGCTAATAAGCGGCCAACAGTTACGCTTGGACAGCAACAGCTAAGGATTATTATACAAAAAGTTCTTTTCAATAATAGCAATTAACTTATCGTTTGGAATAGGCTTTTGAAGAACTTCGTCTACTATGTCTGATTCCAATGCTTCACCAAATTCCGGTAAAGATGATACATCAAAGCCAGTCATCAAAAAGACCTTTGTTTTTCTTCTTGTATGCTCCTTGACCTGCCTGGCTAAATCTAGGCCTGATACGCCAGCAGGCATTCTGTAGTCAGTAATGACCAAGTCGTAGGGAGCAACTCCATTACCACTTGTAAGGTGCCTTAAAGCTTCTGAAGAATTATCAAATGTTTCAACATAATGACTTTGCGCTCTTAAAACTACATTTAGTCCCAACAGTATATCTGGTTCATCATCTACTACCAAAATTCTGATCTTGCTGTTGCTCGTAGTATAAGGCACAACTACGTCAATTGTACTCGAATCTCATATTATATTAAACTAACCTGTGTAGTTCATATGGCTAATGTAGTATGACCTGTTCAAAATTGTCATTATCTTACGTTCATAGTATGTGAAAAGCCTCCTTCTTTTTTATATGCTCTTTCCATTTTGTCTAGCTTGAAATACAGAATACAGCTATCAGGCTCTTATGTACGGGAAATCAGGTCGCTGATAATGCAGAAAATCCAGATTTTATTAAAAAGCTGCTTTACTGATTGCCGTGATAGTTTGATGTATTCATGTTGTTTCCAGACTCGCTTATAAAATCATCGTATAAAATGATTGAAATTCCCTTGCTGTAGAGTAAAATGTCGTATTTTCAATTATTTGAAGGCAATTTTAGGGTTTTTATGTGTTTAATTGGGAGAACTAGATTATCTTATAATGATATCATATATATTTTTTAAAAATCTGACAAAAGCATTAAATCGTATTTTAAATATTTCTCTGGTGTCATGGAACTCAAAACAAAAAGTGCCTATGTTATGGCGGTAATTTTAGGAGGAGGATCAGCAGCATTAGCGGGTGGTAGACATTGGTTATGACAGGGCTGTACGAAAAAGGCGATATATAAAAATGAACAATCATGATAGCTATTCTGATAAGGATAACAATAGATACAGAATAGTCAATGCAGACCCTGCTACAATTCTAAAGTTTATCAAAAATTCTAATCATGCGGATCACAACCTTGTTATCTACTCTCGTTTGGAGCAATTTGAAGAATTTTATATTGAATGCTGCAAAGATTCGATTTTAGACAGAAACGAAATATTTGTTCTCGCCACGCACTATCAGCCTGTTTCTGCAGTAAGAGAAAAGATAGATCTGCTAGCAGGGATAGACACAGCAAGGTATGAAAAAGACGGCACATTGGTAATCCTTGATTCTGAAATGGCATATCAGCCTAGTGTGGAACAAACTGGAAGATATAATATTATTATCATTTTAACGCGCAAGAACGTGACAAAAAAGGAATCACATTGCTTTGTGATCTAGGTACATTTTTCCTAAATAAAAGAATAGCTGACGTCATTTCACATGAGTTATGGTTACGACTATTGCTAGTTGGTGTATCAGTGCCCAGTAGAATAGATGCTAATATTAGATCCTTTTGTTGCTATCATAAAGATGATTTTAGCGTCCTTCAAGAAAAGCAAAGAAAAAGAATATTGCAGCATCATTCGAATAATTTGATTTTAGCTTAGAAAGAAGAACTCTCTTATGCATTTCCTCTCACACACATATCAACTTACAGGCCTAATCATTGGATTCAAATGATCGTTTTATCCAAATTCCGATAGGTTCGCTATGACATTACTCCTAAAATAGGATTCTTGTGAAGAAAGGAGTGCAATACAAAGTATGCAACAGGCACCGATGGATCCTTCGTCAATGCTCCTCTACGGAGTGAACGCTTCGATACTACGGCTAGGTAGATTTCTCTTTCAGCTTAGAGGAACTATGGAATGGTAGAAGAGGAGGAGGAGAAGAAGAAGAAGAAGGAGAAGAACCGTGCACGTAGGTTCTATGTAGCTATAGGATTAGGTTCAGTCGTCATTGCAGTCGGGGTTTTTTCTTTTCTTTATACTTACCCTATGGTATGGCAACAAGAGTTCGCAGATAATAGTGGCATCGCAAATTCAAATTTGAGGATTGCGGTCATTACTGATGCTAACTTTTCCGACAAGGGCTGGGGAGAGTCTAGCCTAAATGCTGGGCGTTACATAGGGCAAAAATATAACTTTAGCATTGCCCTTGAAGACAATGTAGCAATTCCTGACATTGAAATGACGCTA
>JAREAI010000114.1:0-7985 GCA_029240435.1 Nitrososphaeraceae archaeon
CGTACTCCTATTCAGCCGATACTTGGATTGGCTGAAGTTCTTAGTTCAAAAAGAGGAAGAATAGAACAATATAATGAATTAATAGATGCCATTATCAGAAATGCAAAAAGACTGCAAAGCCTTACAGAGGATATTTTAGATGTTACTAAAATTGAAAGTAATTCATTAATACTAAATAAACAACAATTCAACCTAAATGATATGATAACAAGTGCTATAAATGATATAATAGTAAAGAAAGACTTTAACAGTGAAAATGTAAAAATATTGTATGAACCTAATAATAATAGTAATAAACAAGATAATAATAATAATGATAATAATAATATTTTTGTACAAGCAGATAGATCTAGGTTGACTCAAGTTATTTCTAATCTGCTAAGTAATGCTGTTAAATTCACTAAAAAAGGAACTATTAGTACTACACAAATCAAAGAAGAAGAACAAGAAGAACAAGACGATCAAAATGATGATCGTAGTGGTGGCAGTAATAAGGTTGTTGTTATCAGTATCAAAGACACAGGTTCTGGAATAAGTCCCGAAATGTTTCCTAGGTTATTTTCAAAGTTTGCTTCAAATTCTTTTGAAGGTACTGGATTGGGATTGTTTATTGCCAAGAGTATTGTTGAAGCTCATGGAGGTAAGATATGGGCTGAGAATAATGCTGATGGTAAGGGAGCTAGATTTACTATGAGTCTACCTATTTTGACTCATAGTCAAATCTATAAGGAGAGTATTGATCATTACTAATACTTCGTCTAAATGATACATGTATACACATACTTGAGATGATGACTATCATGTTTGACAATTATGCATGTATTTTAAATATAACAATATTTGGATCAGATAAAGTGAGTTGGTAAGAATCCTATCTTGGCAATAAGAAATAATACTTTAGTTGAAATTTATTTTAGTCCTTTTTCTTCTTTTGCTATAGACTGCATACAGACTATCTTTATATTAATCGATCAGTTTTCAAATATAGTTGATAATTCAAGAATATATTTTTGTAATAGAACCTTTCTTCTGATAGTTTGCGTTATAAGTTAAAAATGTTATTTTGAGATTTGTTTATTGGATGCATCTCATTCTACCAAAAGCTATCGAGATGACAATAGAAAAATCGAGAGATGTTAAATAACATCTCTCTATCATACTTTGAGATATGGGAATAAGAATAATTGAAAAAAAGAACTGGCCATAACATTAGAATATTAATTTTTTTCTTTTGTTAGCGTGAAAGAAACTTAAGTCTATCCGCATTCATATTATTATTATTTCATAATGTAGCGATCACGATATAATCGAATTTGAAAGAATTCTTCAAGTCAATTATAAAAATTTCTTTAACTCGGTGTAATTTCAAGTTATATGAGGATCACCATAGTAGGTTTTTTCGATTAATGATAATTCTATTCATGTCATTATTCTATGCCATACAGGAGGCAGCATTAACCAGGCAGACAATATTTAATACAAGGTCACTGGTATATTTCATGGCTAGTTTTACCTTGTAATGTAACAATGGATTGTATATTCGATATATACAGTAAAAAATTAATATGCTGAAAATTCGAAAGTATCTTCCTATCCCCTTTATGCATAATTGTAGAATTCCATGGAACAGATGATAGTGATATATTGGATGCTTAGGAATTCTAGAAAAGAGCTTGCTACAGATAGAATATCAAGATGTAAATATTTCATTTAACAATAATGATCATAAACACATCATCTAATCAAGAATATTTCAAAAATAAAATTATCATAGAATCGACAAAAGGTATCATTAAGTTAATAGGTGATGATAGTATTCAGCAAGTTCTTATCTAAGAAATTACTTGCGTCAATAACAACAATAATCATATATTGGACACATTGGAGATGGCTTCTTAAATACAAGGAAAAGCAAGATGAGCAAAATAAGTAATAAAGAAGAAAACAATAACGCAACTGATGATATTATGTAAGAAGCCATTAAATTTTGTTATCCTACATAAATGAAATTATATTAAAAATGAACTATTGTTATGGAGATAACGAACGCTTGCAGACATGATAAAGTATATAAACGTAAATTCAAAGCTTCCAAAGCCTCAAAAATAAACTTTAAATTCGGATATTAATCTTCAAGTAGATGTATATGTCAAAACCATTGCAATTACCAGTATGTACCTCTTGCAGTAGACCTATTATGCCAAATGACGAATGTGTAAAATATTATTGTCCTAGCTGTGGCTATGTTCTCATTTGGAGATGTGAGAGCTGTCGGGAATTTGCTAGAGTTTACAAATGTGTAGGCTGTGGGTTTGAGGGACCTTAGAAATGACTCGTCTAATTGCAAGAATTAGAATTCTTCCTGCCGACGCCGAATCAAATTTGGACATGGTAATCCAGACACTAAAGAACAAGGTTCCTAAGGATATGGAGTTAAAGTCTCACATAAAAGAACCAATCGCCTTTGGCCTGAATGCTATTATTGGAGATTTTCTCCTAGAAGACGCGGAAGGCCAGATGAATCGATTAGAGGACGCTGTTAGAAACACTGAAGGTGTAGGCGAAATCGAAGTAATTAACGTAAGCAGACACTCGGTAAAAATAAAGTGATAAGGAAAAATTATCAATGGCGGGAGTTGTAACCGCAAGCCTTTGAAAAAATCTCGTGGGAGCATTGGTGAATCCTCACCACCAATCCGTTTAAGAGTTGCTGAGGCAAAACATCGAGATGTAGGAAAGCGTCGCGCACGCATCGACTCTGATTCTATGCATGATCTTGGAATTGAACCAGGAGAAGTGATTGAAATCATTGGCAAACGTAATACCGCAGCGACTGCTTGGCCAGCCGATGAAGAGGAAAGGGAGAACGATGTTATTAGAATTGATGGCCAGACTAGAAAGAATGCCGGCGTAGGATTGAATGATTTGCTGATGGTAAAGAAGATTGATTCAAAACCGGCAAGAAGTATAGTCTTGATGCCATTAGGTAATAGCAATATTGTAGTTGATAAAGAATTTTGTGAATTTGTAAAAAACAGATTAAGGGGTTTTCCAGTAAATGAAGGTGATGAGATTTCTGTAGTGATCTTGGGCAATCCTATGGATTTTCAGATCAAACGAGTGACACCCCACACTATAGCAAGAATTGAACGATCAACCAAGCTTACTATAATGGCAGAGATAGCAGTTGAACAGAAACCACGAGTAACTTATGAGGAAATCGGTGGCTTGAAAGAGCCAATTAAACGACTTCGAGAGATTGTAGAATTGCCTTTGCGCCATCCAGAGGTATTTGTGCGACTTGGTATCGAGCCCCATAACGGCATACTCATGTATGGTTCTCCTGGCTGCGGTAAAACCCTAATTGCTAAGGCTCTTGCATCAGAATCAGAAGCAAATTTCTATATTATAAATGGTCCAGAAATTGTAAACAAGTATTATGGAGAAACAGAGGCAAGATTAAGAGACATTTTCAAAGAAGCAAAAGATACATCACCTAGTATTATATTTATCGATGAAATTGATGCCATAGCTCCAAAAAGGGAGGAAACATTTGGTGACGTGGAGAAAAGGGTTGTGGCACAGTTGCTTGCTTTGATGGATGGTATGTCAGAGAGAGGAAATGTAATAGTGCTTGGTGCAACAAATAGGCCAGAAAGTATAGATCCTGCTTTGAGGCGTCCTGGAAGGTTTGATAGGGAAATAGAAATTGGCGTTCCGAATGCAGAAGGAAGAATAGAAATTCTTCAAATTCATACAAGGGGAATGCCTCTTGCTGCAGATATCGACATGCGACAATTAGCATCTGAGCTTTATGGATATACCGGCGCTGATATCAAAGCTCTATGCAGAGAAGCTGCTATGAAAGCTCTGCGACGTTATATTCCAGAAATTGATCTTGAGGGTGATAGCGTTTCATCAGACACACTTGAGATGATGGAAATTAGGAATAAGGATTTCAAAGAAGGGATGAGGGAAATCATTCCAACTGCAATGAGGGAATTTTATGTAGAAGTCGCACGTGTTAAATGGAGTGACGTAGGAGGTTTATATGAAGCGAAACGAACGCTATATGATAATCTTATTATTGCAATTAAAGATCCTGATGGCTTTTATAAAATGGGTATAAGGCCACCAAGAGGAGCTTTGTTATTTGGCCCTCCTGGCTGTGGCAAGACTCTGATCGCAAAATCCCTTGCTACAGAGAGCAGTGCTAATATAATTGTCGTACGTGGACCTGAGGTTTTATCAAAGTGGGTAGGTGAGTCAGAAAAAGCAATACGAGAAATATTTAGGAAGGCAAAGGCTTCTTCTCCATGCGTTGTAGTATTTGATGAGTTAGATTCTCTTGCTAGACCAAGAGGTGGAGCAGAAGATGTAGCCGGCAATGAACGAGTGCTTTCGCAGATCTTGACAGAAATGGATGATTCTGGAACTGCAGGAGTTATTGTAATTGGTATTACCAATAGACCGGATCTGATTGACACATCTTTACTTCGTCCAGGAAGACTGGATCTAATTATATATATTGGGTCACCAGATGATAGGGCACGGTATGAAATTATAAAAATACTTACTTCGTCTATGCCCTTAGCGAATGATGTAAATTTAGAAGATATTTCTAAATCTACAAAAGGATTTAGTGGCGCAGACCTGGTTGCTTTATGCAGGGAAGCTGCTGTTAATGCAATGAGAACCAAATCAAATATTGTTAACAATACTGACTTCGCCAAGGCATTACATCTAGTAAAACCATCAATAACTAAGGACATAGAGGAGTGGTATGAAACGATGAAAAAGAATGTAACTTATGCCATGCCAAGGCCAATAGACAAAGCATTCTATGGCTAATAATAATAATTATTATTATTATCAGCAGATTCGATTTCTTTTGCATAGATAGAACATATGCTGTATCAGCCAAAAGCAAAAGAACGTTCGAAATAGCTAATTGCAACTCTAACATATTTCATAGGCGATTAGCTGTAATATTGAGTTTAGACAAAGTATGGCAGCATGACAAATGTATGGCGGCCTAGTTTAATAATTCTTAAATTGTTAATGTCGTTTTCTATAATTCCTTATCAGCAATGTTCAAATGCAGTGGGTTATTGATTAGACGACTTAATCCAAGAAAATATAGATACAATGCATATCTAATGATACAAGGTTTAGTCCTTTCGTGTTCAAACATTATTAGCTCATTTATTGTTAAATAGCGTAGCTTTAGAAATTACCGTAGTTACCTAACTTGACTATTGCTCTGGAATAGGAGGTTTAACTCTTCACCATAGTTAGTAGCTAAAGTATATATAATTACATCTTATTAGAACCGATAAATTTTTTGAAAAGACTTTAGAGTCTATACATATATCTCACTCACCAATATTACGGAAGACTTTTATATAGTATTATACTTACTTAATTGAATATAATGATACTTCATAACATAATACCTGGAGTTACTGGAGTAACTCCGGCGCGACTCCGACGGAGCAACCGTCACTAATACCATACGAGAGGTGTGCAGCCATGAAAACAAAAATATGGAACTGTCCTAACTGCGAAATGTCTTCGAAGAGACATGGGAACGTAAAACGTCATATTCAGAGGTGACACAGGAAAATGGGCGAACCTGTTAGCTATGATACTATGCAATACTATAAAGATATGACTCCACAGAACTTTCGTTTTCCTTTAGCATATTCGCATCATACATCCTTATCCTCTCCAACTCCTAAAGAGAAACCACACAAAAACTTCTCAGATTTTCTTGAAGAGCAAATTCTACAGCCACTTCGTAAAGTAGTAGAGTACAAGAATTTACTTAGTCAACTTTCCACTATACAACCACAACAACAAAGGATCGTGCGTGGTGGGATTGGTGGTCTCTATCCTAGTATGCCGTCTATGACTTTTGACAGGGATGAATCTAACAATAAACCTATCTGAACAGTCTAGATTTGAGGATTATTATTATTTAGAGACAATTGGATATAGAGGTCGTGTGTGTGAAAAGTGCTTAATTATTAATATAGATACTATATTTCGCGTTAACTATAGAGAAAATGGACAAATTGAAGCAAAACATAGGTGTAATTCCAAATTATTAGCTGATGCTCAACTGGAACCGGATAAAGATAAGGTAATCGCTAATCAATACAAGAAATTGTCTGAAATTATGAAGAAAAAGGTGAACTTGTGGACCAAAAATTCCGCTCATGTAGTATCGATTGAAATACCGCCAAATGTTGCTTTGAACAATTGTTTTGACATAACACCAACCGATGAAAACCATTGGGCTGCACGAGCAATCAAAAATAAACAAACAATTCTGAATAATGACGAGATACCAGATTTCCTTTGCAAAGCAAGAAATGCTACGTGTGCTTATTTTAAAGTTATTTCCTCGGATTCACTGCAACAACAACAACGACAAGAACAAGAATTCCCAACCCGCTGTTATTTAATGATGATAACTGGTAGTAAAATCAAAGATTCCTTTGCACAATTATTATAATACATCACAGACATTTCATAATAATACACTATACGGTCATGTTAAGTTAAGCAGGTGCAATCTCTAAAGCTTTGTCTATTTAAAAAATAATAACTCATGAATGTTTGTTTAAACATAATAGAACAAAAGACCTTTTCTTTTCAGATATATCCGATATATATATACATTGTATCCGTATTATCGACTCTGTTCACTTAACACTACACCTATAGCTGAAGATATTCTACTTTCCTTATGCTCCCAAGAAGAAATAGAACATTCTTCGAAGTATATCTTTATGCATTACACTTATACTTTTCAGGTCTATCATTAAGAAAGGCATCCCAATGTTTGTCTTAATTGTGAGGAGAAACCATGTTTCTATTTAGAATTGGATTCAGAAGTACAATCTGCTTTGTTGCACAAATATAATATTAGTCATTTAAGTTCAGAAAACTTTAACAAAACGATAGATATCAATAGAGCTATTCATACTTGATCCTGAAACTGCCTAACACCAACGATTTTTCCTAATTATGCAACAAAGCAGTACCATCGAGAAAAGATGTTCATACGAAGAGAAGGATTCATGAATTTATAGTAGATGATGAAACTCTGATTAAACTAGTAGAAGATGAATTTGTTGATTGTGTGGATTGTAATTGAACAAAAGATAAGACAATTCTTGAAATTCATATTATATCATATTAAAAAGGAGTATCCTCATTGCTGAACATTTGATACATTCGTTGGTAAAGAAGTATAGAAATATTCTGTTTATACTGATGGCAGACACTTGATGTCCCTTAACATGCAAATTCCTCAAACTCAAACACCATATTCATTCACCATTTAAGAAAAGCATTATTGAAAGGGCTATTGGATATGTTAAAGATAGAACTGGGGCTTTGATTGATTATTATTCTTATTTAAAGAATATAATCTGTCGCATGTAATCCCTCCACATCTTTAAAAGGCTTTTAAGTTAAAATAAAGTTATTTAGCGTTTCTAAAGGATCGTATCAGCTATTTTGTTCTCTTAAAAGGAGTTTACAGTCCTTCTTTTCTGATGATCGGCATTATTTTATCCAAAATGATATAGTCATGATCTGCCTGTATATCAAAAGATACCATCAGAATAGGGTATTCTTTGTTCTCTAAAGTTATTGTGGCTCTTTTTACTTTCTCATAAAGTGTAAATGAGTATATAGGTTTACCAAGCTTTGATTCAAAATCTTTTCTAGTATTCATCCTCAAAACTGATTCTATAGCAAACATTTCTATTTCCTGTTGTGTAAGTAATAGTGTTAGGCCATTTCTAAAAGTTGATACAATCTGTCTACCCATTTTATTGGGAATACCTACGAATCTTACAGAGCTATCCGACTCTAGTATTTGACTGCAAAGGCGACGTAAATCTTCTTCAGTCTTCATATATCTTTCTTGTCTAGTTGATCTTATTTAGATTCACCGCAATTGTATGTTC
>JAREAI010000115.1:0-8656 GCA_029240435.1 Nitrososphaeraceae archaeon
TATATCATGCAATGCTTTTCTTACTCTTAGATTATCCATTGATGCCGTAATATCTGTAATGTGATTCTGCAATCTACTGAGAAGCCATCGATCTTCTATCTCCGTTTTTGCTTGTGATAATATTATTGATGAAAATAAAGATGATCCGAATTTAGATTTAACCATCGAATACTCTATTGCCATATCATAAATATCATTTAACTTTGACCGAATTCCTTTAATTGCATCAAATGAAAAATCTGCATCTTGTAACAGTTCTGCAGAACTGAGCATTGCTAAACGAATTGCATCGGCACTATATTCTTTAATAGCAGCGCGAAGTGGAATAATGTTACCTAGAGATTTTGACATCTTCTTTCCTTCCATAAGGACAGAACCATTGACTACGATTTTTCTCGGCCAGTTTTCTCTTGCAAAAATTGCTACATGATTAAAAATAAAAAATGATAGATGATTTTGAACCAAATCTCTTCCAGAATGTCTTGCATCTAGAGGGTAAAAATAGCAAAATTCATTTCGTATCGCCTCTATTAGCGATATCGAAATATTGCACTCTGCCGCTACCTGCCTGATATCTCCGTTTCCTAATAATATGTAATCAAAAAATGAATCATTTAAAGCATCAACATTATTCACATTTATGATTAATTTACTATCGCCTTCAGAAATGCTGCTATTATTATTATTAGTGATATATTTTGCAATTATGTAGTAAGACATATAGATAACAGAGTCTGACAGACTTTCAATTATCCAGTCCTGATCCAATGGCAATTTAGTACCCAAGCCGGATTTTCTTGCACATGCTCTTTCTCTCAACCAATCGATTACATAGTTGAATTCCTGTCTGATCTCTTCTGGAACTATATCCATTTTATTAAGGCATTCGTGTGCTAATTTTTTCCAGTTCTTATCACCATAATTTATAAACCATTGATCATTCAATATCTTAACGACACATTCGGTACCGCATCTGCATTTAACTGGCTTATTTATCAGTTCAAACATTATCCCGGCTATGCCATTTGAGACGATCTCGTTCTTTATCATATCCTTTGCCACAGACACTGGCATGCCTACATACTTGCCAGTATTCCGTAACATTTTTCCTTTATAATATTCATGTGAATACAGCTCATTTGTGGCCTTTTCTAGCTGAGGATCCTCTTGATCTTTTACTTTGAATTTGCTTATAATCTTGGCTGCAGGTGATATCAAAATGTTGTCGTTAACATCGGTGTAGTAGTAATCATCTGATCCAATTATTGTTATTGGCGTTACGTCGACTTTTAAACCAACATATTCATTATGAAGCGAAATATTCTTTTTCAGATCTTCAATAGCCTGGAAATCATAAGGCGCATGTCCGGGAACAGACATCACAATTCCAGTACCGTTATTAGACTCAACAAATGATGCAGGATATAATGGGATTGAATCCTTTCTTATGGGATCCTCTACATATTTGCCAACTAATTCTTTTCCATATATAGATGACTCGATTGCAACTTTATGGTTTAAAAATTCCAGTTTTCTGGCAGCTTCCTTGCTAACAATCCATCTCTCATTGTTGTCAATCTGTATCCTTACATATTCTACATTGGGATTAACCCATAAGTTAGTGACACCATAAATAGTTTCAGGCCGAAGAGTTGCAGTTGGAATTAAATATCCATCATCCAGCTTAAATTTAATTAGTATATATTCATTAAAATCTGGTTCTACGTCACCGATCGTATCATGTTGACTAACTGGGTTTTGGTCTTTTGGACACCAGCCAACAGGATGGGAACCTTGGACTATCAATCCTTTCTTTCGCAAAGTATTAAATTGCCATGAAATGAACTTGGAATATAATTTATCTATTGTAGTAAATTCCCGTCTCCAATCTATGGAATAACCCATCTCTTTCATACCAAGTTTGATCTCATTATGAAAGTAACTTGCAATTTTTATTGGTTCAACGAAGCTTTTTATTGCGTCTTCTGAAACATGATAAATATATTGAAATGTTTCTAGGAGTTCTTTATCACCGGATGCAATTCTTCGTGACATGCCTAGAATAGGTGTGCCGGTATAATGAAAGCCCATTGGAAACAATACATTGTATCCTTTCATCCTCATATAACGCGCATGAGCATCTGCAAGCGTGTAGGTTCTTCCATGTCCTATATGTTGAGGAGAGTTTGGATAAGGATACGCAACAGTTATGAAATATTTTTTCTTTGAAAAATCAGGATCACTATTGAAGATCTGTTGCTCATCCCATTTATGACGCCATTTTTCTTCTATTAAACTCCACTCTATCTTGTAGTTATTGTTGTTGTTGTTGTACTGGTTATTGGTGTTGTTGATCATGTCTTACTATTATCCTGAGATAGTTTTCATAACTGCTTCTTCTGCTGAAAGTAAAGCTTCTTGTATTTTGGATTTGAATTTACCCCCACCCTGACCAAATCTTTCATCTCCTCCTCCTGAGCCTCCAAGTATGCTAGAAAGTTGTTTTGCGATAAGACCAGCTTTGATATTTTTACCTCTTGCCTTCTCACCTACAAAGACAATCACGCGAATTCCTTGACCTTTAGAGATCAAAGCAATATAGATAAGGGATGGATCGATTTCGATAGATTTTTCGCCTATAGAGATATAATACTCATCATCGAGTTCTTCGTCATAAACATTGTAGAGTTTAATTCCGTGTGGCGCTAGTTGGGTTGCCTCAGCAGAAATGGACTTTGCTATTAAAGGTGCAATTTTTCGTATCATTGTCTTGATCTTTTTGTTTGTCTCTTCTGACTCCTCAAGGCCTTTTTGGAATGTCTCAACAACCTTCTCTCTGCTTGAGCCTAAAGATTGTGCAATAACAGTGAGTTGATTTTCCTGTCTTTGTATATAGTTCAATGCAGCTTCGCCAGCAACGAATTCTAATCTTACTATTCCATCCTGGATTCTTTCAGCTTTTATAATTTTTATAAGTCCTATTTCACCAGTCTGGCCTATGTGAGTTCCACCACAGGCCTCTATGTCCCAGCCTTCAATATTTACAATTCTTATATTGTTGGTTGGAACCACCCCTCCTTGATAAATTCTAAATGAGTATTGTTGTTCAGCATCGCCACGATCATATATCTTGATTCTAACCGGCAAATTTTGTCTGATTACATTATTTGCAGTCTTTTCAATTCTTTCAACTTCTTCTCGATTAAGAGCAGAATGATGAGTAATATCAAGTCTGGCATAGCCTTCATCCTTAAAGGCAGAGTTCTGCCATACCCATGATCCAAGATTACTTCTAGATGATGTATTAAGTATATGTGTTGCAGTATGATGTTTAGTAATCAGATCACGTCTTCGACCATTTATAGTTGCATAGACAGTTTTGCCTTCAACAATATCTTTTTCCCTAGCATCTTTTAATTTATGAATTATAATATCTGACTGTTTTATTACTTCCATGACCTTTATGTCATCTATATCCCCATTATCCGGTTCTTGGCCACCGCCGCGCGGATAAAAGGCAGTCTGATCTAAAATAACATATTTATTATCTATTACCTTGAGAACCTTGGCGGTAAATTTACGGATAGATTCGTCTTCATAATATAATAGCCTTGTAGGTGCAAGATTTTCCAAACCATAGATCGGCTGTTGAACCTGTGTTGATGCTTGGTTTGTATGAAGTTCGGCGAGCTTTGTGTAAAAAGTAGAAGGAATGCTTTCTATCGCTCCTGCTTCCATTAAAAAGTCTGGCGTGACACCGTCAGATTCGTACATTCTAATGAGATCCTCAACTATTATTTTCTTTTTATTATTTTTTATAGAAGCAGCAATTGAATCCATTCTTTCTCTGGATCCTATATATCTGCTAGATTCAATCTGAAGAATTGTTCTTACATCCTCCCTGTAATCTTCAAGTTCAGGATACATTTGTTTAAGATAATCAATATGAAGATCAGCAACATCTTCGAGTTTTATGTTCCAACCAAGTCTATCTAATATTGAAAGTGCTCTTCTTAGAATCACTCTAAGATTATATCCTCCACCCACATTTGACGGAAGAGCTCCGTCTGAAATTGCAAATAATAACGTACGACTATGATCTGCGATGGTGTAAATTGCTTCGTAAGGAGTAATTATTTTCACAAGCTGCTCCTTGGAAATTTTTAATTCCTTAGCAATCGACGATTTTAATTCTTTTATATCTCTGTCTATATGTTCAACTTTGCTAGAAGCTGCCTCAAAGTATTTGGAGAGAAGCGCTAAATCTTCAGAAGCGCCGACTGTGTTAAGTAATTCTTGTACTACGGGACCAAAAGAGCAATCATAACTTGTCGGTGTTCCCATTGTAATCCAGGAGAAGCGCTCAAGTCCGGCTCCCATATCAATAATCTTGTTTGGCATCACACGATAGTTATTCTCATTTCCTTCAAATTCTGTAAAAACGGCATTGCCTAGTTCTAGTCCGCTGACAAAATATTCCAATGAATATCCAAATGCCCCAGCACCCATCCAGACGTCTTCTACAAAGATGATTTCTTCTGGCGATATTCCAAGGCCATTTGTAAGCATCCCATAATCCAAGTCAATACATTTGTCTTTCCAATAGCCACCTGGTGCATCAGCATTGCATACCTGTCCAATCATGCAAAAACTTGTATAGTGTCTGCCGCTCAAACCTACATTTTCGATGTCGTTAAAACGCAAACACATCTGTGGGACAAGAAGTGGATTTGAAGGCAACTCAAAAACTACTTTGTTCCCCATGACTCTCTGAAAGTCTACAATTGATGCTATTGTAAAATACAGATCTTCTCGCCATCTGCAGACTACTGGATAGCGTCTGATTATTGCATGACTGTTTGAACTGAAATATTCTCTGACCTCCTTCCAAGCGTTAACATAATCTAGTCGCTTTCTTGTTGGTGGTTTGCCTATAAAACTATATTTTTCATGATCAGGGCAAAATGTCCTTTCAACCATTGACCAGAAGAACTTGCCACATATATTGCATTTCTGCCTATTGAAACCCATTCTATCAAATAGTGAAACTCTATAATATCTGTCAGGATTAGATGAAAAGAGATTAGCAAGTTCCTTTTTGCTCAATGCTTGCTATCCGTAGCAAGAAACAATATTAATGCTTTTGTAGAGATTAAAAATAAAAGTGATATTTAGAGATATTGCAATAGTGTAATATTGCAATAACGCAATTTAAGCTTTTGAAAGAGATTGCTCGATAAATTTCTGATATGATTCTTTGGAGGAGGCACCTACTGTTCTTGCAATTTCCTTACCTGCTTTGAACAACAATAATGAAGGTATTGATCGAATGCCATATTTCATTGCAATTTCTTGGTTTTGATCGACATTTAGCTTTGCTACTTTTATCTTGTCCCTCATTGTTTGCGATAGCTGTTCTACAGCAGGCCCAACCATTCTACATGGGCCACACCATTCAGCCCAAAAGTCTACTAATACAGGCATATCTGAGTTTATAACATCACTGTCCCAAGACTTACTTGTTACATGAATGACATTTTCGCTTTTGCTTTCCATTTCTTTGATATATATATGAAGCCCTATTTGAACCGTCTCGTAAATATGGCAATAAGTAAGTGCTTTCAATATCGAGATGAGAATTCTATCGCTTTCTCTCTCATATCTTTATAATAGGTGCGTATAAGAGTAGAAAAACCGTAATCAACGTAATACTAGATACAGATATACCCACACATAGGGGATTACGGCATATGCTTGCTAGGAAGTAGACCCGCTATATACATTATATATTATTTCTTGAGTAATTCAAAAGAAGAAAGATATTCTTAGTTTATGTTATAAGTAATGTCTTTTTGAAATGGTCTCGTGATAGCTTATCAGAAATCATGAAAAGAAAAGTTACAATTCAATCGAAATATTATGTTTTAATATTCAAAAAGAAATTATAATCTAATAAATACAAATTGACAAGTGCAAATAATTTCGCATTAGAACAAGGAAAATCGGCAAAAGCTATAGATTGGATGAATTCATATGCTAAGATGAAAAATAGAAAATTAGAGGTTAAATTAGAGAATTATTCTCTATCTACTTTAAAATTTGGTAATTTCGACGCAATATCTTGGAATGGCGATTGGTCAGCAGCTCGCTTAATCATCGTTAAAGCAAGCAGCAAGTTAAATATGAAAGTTATAGAGGCAGGTTACCATAAAAAAGGCAGTCTTCTATCATCGCTTCTTGGTGGCAGTGATGAAATCGCAAAGGTGTATAGTGGCGGAAACCTTGTTGGCAATATAGTATTGAAATCAAAGTCAGGCAAGTGGATTGTCAAATCAGAAAAAACAATTTAAGGTATAAAACAATTTGATATAAAGTATAATTTAACAAAATTTTTCGAAGATTAGATAATCAACTGACAGGAAACTGTTCAACCTGCTTTTTTAAAGCCACATTCATTTCATTCAGAGTGTCTCTTATATCTCTATCCAGTCGGCTGCCTGCAAGATAAACTCCTAGTCCGGTAAAGATCTGTCTATGAAAAAAACGTACATTATTTATTCCAAGGGAATGTATAGTGAAAATGCGTTCTCCATTTAACATTCCTGGGAAAAGGGATTTTCCAAACCAACGTAATTCATGATTTGGTTGAACCTTTGTTATAGTAGGTTTATATATTCTATTTTTACCACCTCTGGTCCGAAGATGAATCTCTAGCTTTGTTCTGACCTTTGCTTCTCCTTTTACTTGAACCATAACTGGATTCCATTTAGAATAGTTTGGGAAATCAGTAAGTACCTGCCACACAAGTTCTGAAGATCCCATGATTTCAAGTTCGGTCTTGATTTCTTTCAATATAAGTCAGTTTCTCCTTATTAAACGCGATTGGCACTTAAACGTATTTTGGTAGATCCAGAATTTGCTTGTTATATTTATCCTGTTCGTGAATTTAACCTCAATAATAATAAAAAAAGAGTAGATATTGTTGTTGTTGTTTTTTTAGACACAGCCATGACATTAGGGTTATTATACAGTCTGCTATAATATTTTATTAGATATCTCAATAACTGTTAAATGAATATTTCAGATCTACTATTTTCTCTGTAGATATCCATTACTCTCAGTTTTATTTGAACATCTTATTACCTACTCTGTCAAAGGATAGACTTGGATGAATTCCTGATTTATTCTTCTCTTTGGAGTAATATGCTATCTCTCTCTCTCTCTCTCTCTCTCTCTCTCTCTCTCTCTGATAATCGTTAATACTTTAGTTTGCAGACCTTGCGGAGAGAATGTCCATGGCTTGGTACTTCATTATTTTGTCTTCGTACCATTCTGTCAAGATCTTTTCGATGATTTTTCATTTTATTGCTGGTATTCATTTCTTACTCATAGTTTGTTAGTCTACATTACACAACAATGCTAACTAAAAACATAGCCTTTTCATTGTTTTGCTAATATCCAAACAATCTAGATTATGACTTAGTTTTATATAGCAACATTATTGCATTTACTATCGAGGCGGCAGCAGGACTTCCTCCTTTTCTACCCACGTTGGAAATAAATGGAGTATCGATCTTTCTTAATTCGTCTTTGGATTCAGAAGCAGAAACAAAACCCACTGGATTATCGCTAAGTGTCTTATCAGAGATATAACACGCACTCTTCAACCCTAGGTCAGCAATGGATTTTTTATTCAGTGCAGATAGCACCATATCTACATCGGTGACGATATTACATTTGTTTTTAATAGCATTGAATGCTGAATCTATAGGATTGTTGTGGAATATTATTTTTCCTTTTCTCGCAAAGTCAAAATCTGCAGTCGCATGAATCACTCGTCGGACAATAGGCCATTCTAATTCATTATAGCCATGGGAACCGATTTCAGCATCAATTATCTCAAAACTTAATTTTTCAATGTCAATTGCTCTTTCTGACATTTCTTCTCTGCCTACTTCAGTTCTGGTATTACCCGGAGAAGACAATTCTTTGCTCTACCTCTCTAGTACGCTCAAGTACAAGGTCAACCAATTTTTCATCTACTCCAAGATGTTTTGTCATAAACACATTTTTGAAACTATATTTTTCTAATGCGGAATTGACATCATTAATAACGTCACGCTTAATGTGAGCACCTTTATGTAAAAAGTACGGCATCAACAAAATAATTTTTGGATTATCCTGCAGGACATTTTTTATACCTTCGTCTATATTTGGAGCATCCAATTCAAGAAAGCAAAAAGCTACCCTGCGATAAAATGGTTTTAAACTACTTACTGTATAAAGTAGAGCATCTCTCGCATTTTTGTCGCTGCTCCCATGTCCTATTACAAGAATATCACATTCAGAGTCTGGATAATGAATTTTTTTTTCATCTTTTAATTGGTTGACTCTGTCAATTATTACTTCAATCATCATAGAATGGTAGCTTAATGGCTTGGCTATCACCAATTTCAAATTCCTTATCTTCGCTATCTCGGCACTTTTCTTAACCGAATCTTTTAACTTCATACCCGGATATAGAAAATAGGGCATGATTGTGATGAAATCAGCACCATTCTCAAGGCATTTTTTAATTCCCTCTTCTATATATGGGGGCAGAACTTCCAAAAAGCAATAATCGGCATAATCGTATTCTCCTTTGCGTTTAGCAATT
>JAREAI010000007.1:0-22129 GCA_029240435.1 Nitrososphaeraceae archaeon
TATCTCCTGTTTCCTGTGCTTCAGTTGATGAGTTTGCTATTTGTGTTGCAACCTGCTCTATTTGTTGGATAGCATCAACACCGGCAGCTTGTTGTATTGCTTCTTGTTCTATTGCTTGTGTAATATCCTCACCTCCTGCTTGCTCTAATGCGCCTTCTTCTATTGCTTGAACAATCTGCTCCTCACCTCCTGCTTGTTCTAATGCGCCTTGTTCTATTGCTTGAACAATCTGCTCCTCACCTCCTGCTTGATCTGCGTTAGTAGCATTTGTCACTTCTTGTTCTGCTGCTTCTACTATCTCTTGCTCAGTACTTCCTTCAACATCAGTAGCTTCTTGTTCTGCTTCTTCTACTATCTCCTGTTCAGTATCAGTAGCATTTGTCACTTCTTGTTCTGCTGCTTCTACTATCTCTTGCTCAGTACTTCCTTCAACATCAGTAGCTTCTTGTTCTGCTGCTTCTACTATTTCCTGCTCAGTACTTCCTTCAACATCAGTAGCTTCTTGTTCTGCTGCTTCGTCTATTTCCTGCTCAGTACTTCCTTCAACATCAGTAGCTTCTTTGTTCTGCTGCTTGGTCTATTTCCTGCTCAACTTGAGCATAAGAAATAGGTGAAAAACCGCCTAAAGCTGTTGCTAATAATAATATAACAATTGCCGTTACAATTGCAATATATTTTTCGTTTTTCATTTAAATATCAGATACTAAAAAGATGGTAGGGTATTTAGGGTTTACATATACATTAATTTATAGAATCATCTTTATTATCTCTCAGTATATTATTAATTTCCTTATAGATCTTCATTTTCGTCTAATTTCTGTTTTCTTTTTATCTATTTATGCAAGATTTACGTAGAATAACAGGTAAATAAGTGCGATAAACTGTAAATGATAATTCCTTATGAATCTTAAATTGAATATGAATAGATTAAATATTCAGTTTCATTGGGCTGTCATAATATACATCCCAACGATCTTCTGGAGGTAATTCTATTCTCTATCATTATAGCATTTTATTCTCTTTTTAGATCTAAGAAATGAAGGTATTTGAGCTTATTATTTGATTCTAATATATTTTAAAAGTTTCTATTGCTCATCTAACCACGTTAATAATGAGTATCGCAGAGTTATTATCTATTCATTTTTGATCATCACATTATTCTGCTAAGCATTATTTTAGAAGTCTGAATTCTGGATTTTTACATTGTTCTCCATATTCTCCGAAGTCCACCATTTTCTTCAGCGTGTTTCCAGCACTTTGCCCTATTTTTTTATGTTCTATATCTTTCAGCACTTTAGTAAGAAGAAATCCCGCCACAAAACCGCCGACATGAGCAGTAAATGCTATTGGGATTGAAGTAAAAGCACCAATTATTGCAAGTACGACTTGCAACATCAACCAATAATAGGCCTTGGCATTTCAGACACCAGTCGCTATTCCTAATACGGCAGAGATGGCACCAGATACACCTATTAGAACAATATCGCCATTTCCCAATAATAACACGCAACTATTCCATGCAGCAGACACCGGCAATTCCTGATATCAAGTAAACAAAAATATATCTAGGTACGCCTATAGATCTTTCTGCGAGCCTCCCAGATAGAGCAGCGCAAAGAGATTCCATGAAAGATGAAAAACTCCAGCATGAATAAACATGGAAGAAAATAATCTTGCTAAAGTTTCCAATGAAAATCCAGAAGAGAAAAATGGTAATGATTTCTGCTCGTCAAAGCCAATGCGATTTGCAGCATCCGGCTCATTGTAAAATAGATGATTTGGAATAAAACCATACACAGGTATTACTCGTTCTTGTGAATTTGAAAATACGCTAGCTGCAAAAATGACCACATTTATTGTTATCAGAGACACAGTAGCTATAGGTAAACTTGCTAGGTTTAACTGCATCAAGAAGTAACATAAATAACCTCTAATAATAAGGTCTTGCCATATATTTTCCTTTTAATAGTATTATTGTTATTCATCAGCATTGGCATGTATATTGTTAGTTTCTTCGACCATCACCATCAAATACATCTAATCTATAAAGCTTTAGGATGCTAAAGAGATAGAGGTATATCCAACTACAACAGTTATGTATGAACGTTTTTGTATCATTAATAGGTTGATCTAATAATCTTTCTTTTTGTATACCATCTGTAAATAAAGTAACCCGCAGCTATTATTACAATTGCAATAATCAATGGTCGTAGAAGATAAATTATTAGCGCTGCTATTATTACTAGTACTGCAATTACTATTATATCCATAATATTTAATGCTCTTGCCATATTGAATGATAACAATAACCCATCATGACCTAAGAATATTTGCTACAATGACTCTCGCTTCCAAATTACATTTCACTTTCTTATTGAGAAATGATTTACTAATAGGTTTAACAACAAAACTGATCACAGCTTTATTAATCCTCGAATCAAAAAACAATAAGCATAATCTAGGATAGTTCAAGAAAGCTCATTGTTGTCATCACTATCCAGAGAACGTGACTCGAGATATACAATAAATTTTATAGTTTCGTTCAACAAGAACAGGCGAGAGGGTGGACTCATAGTTCTCACTTGTGCACATTGCGTTCGACATTACGACGAGTTTTCTTGAATAGGTTGACCAGAGTGTCAAATTAACGGGCGAATATTTTCTGGTATATTATAATTCTAATATTGATTCTTATTTCTAATACTGACACCTTTAACTTTACGAACACATTTTTGCATTTCAGTAGTATTATCCTTTTATATCCCTCGAAAATCTTTTTTTATATGTTCCTATCATCATTGTACTCTGTGTAGAGAAATCTATCATTACTATAGGATGAGTTAATGTATCTGATAATTAACTCCATCTCATGCAAACACTATCGTTGATAAAGTTGTACGATCTCTTGAAATTTAGAGATATGTCTAATGTCTGTTTATATTAGAATTCACCTAATTCGGTTAGAGATGAATTTCTTTTAAATATTCTAAAATATTTAGACTGATAATGGTACAATAAAGTAAGCATGTTACGGCGAGGCAGCTTAGTTGTTAAGAATTCTCATACCTCTATTTACAATATTGAGCCTCCTAAATGTTGTACTATCTTGGAAATATAGCAGTGAAATTTAGGTGTAGAGTGTTATTTTGACAATTCTTAAAAGATTATAGAAAGGAGTTTTGGACCCATTCTCAATTTTTATTTAATTGATATATATTATGAAATGAGGTAGTTAGCCGTATAGGTTCATAGTAAAATATTTTTGATGGCTATGTTAAATATATGCAAATTGTCTCCTCGCTTTGGATTTTTCAAGAAGAAAGATAATCTCCCTAAAATAATACCGTCTAGTAATAGTAATCGACTGACAAATGCTACTAGCATAACTGTCTTAGATGCTTTAGCGGAATTAGCAAAGATCGAGTCAGAAAACGTCCAAATTTTGTCAAATAATCTATCTCCCATCAGGGAAGATGTTACAAGAACGCTAAGGTCAATACAAAAAGTAGCAGATGAACTCAAAAAAGATAAAATTAAACTAGATGAACACAAGTTCAAATCAGTCGTTGAAAATTCAAAAGCAACGGTAGTGACATCTCTAGAAAGAGAAGTATCTTCAGACCTGCCATTGCCACATTCTGCCTACGATGCAAAAAGGTTCAAAGAAAGATTAGAATCAATTATGAATCGTTTTGGTGAAGTCAGCGGTTCTCACAGTAAGGTTTTAAATGTCTTTATGAAGAAATATGCTGGAAAGCTAAAAGACGAATTTGAGCGACTTTCATCATTGCTACAAGACACAAAATCTTTTATTACAGATTTTGAACAAGAAGCAACAGTAATCAGAGAATGTAATAATATACTTAATACAATTTCTCAAAAGACAAGTTCTTTGAAATCAAACAAAATAGAAGTTGAAAATACCAGGAGTGCCATTGAAAAATTAGAATATGATCTTAGAGAATTAGAGAATACATTAAAGAATTTGGAAGATTCGATTGAATTTAGAGATTCTGTTCATACTTTGACTCAAATAGATAAAGTAAAAATAGAAGAAGAAGAATTTAATAAACAATTACTAGATCTTTTTGGTCATTTATCCCGAGCGATTACCAAATATTCTTATGGAATGACCAAGGAGACGTATAGGAGGCTTCATGTTTTGTCTGAAATGCCATGGAAGATTTTTGAGGATGTAGAGGGTCTCTCTCCATATATAAAACTACTTTCCGAAATTCGCAGATCAGTACAGTTGTATGACATTACACTAAAGGATTCTGACAAAGTCATACAATATTGTGATCATATCCTAAAGTCGCTGCCGGAGTTTCAAGAAATAGCCAAAAAAAGAAAGTTAACATTGGAGTCATTAAATAAGAAAAAGGCAAACTCACTTGTCGCAACTTCTCGGGAAATAAGGGAAAAAATTAATAATTATAACGAGTCAATTCAAAATAATAAAAGAGTATTGGAACAATTAACTAAAGAAATAAATGAAAATGACCGTGAATTAGAAGGATTGACAAAAAAAGCGGAAGAGCGTCTTACGATAATTAGTGGAAGAAAGTTCAGCATATCAACTTGACCACATTTGCTATATGCGCTCTTCGATTTACAAAGGAGTTTTTATACGCTGTTTCCTATTGCCCCTCTTTTATCATATCAAAAAATAAGAGATATATAGTAGCACTAATATTTATACTCTGAACAGGATTATAATTCTCCTTTCCTATTTCCTTATGCTTGAATCATGACAATGTAAAAATTGCATTAAGATCTGGCGCAGTTATATTATGCCGAGGTCTTTAGGTGTGCTTTGTAATTTGGATGTATTTTCTTTATTCTAATTCCATAAAGTACGTTGTGATTCCAAATACTTACCTTGTCGTCTGCACAAAAGGATCCTAGGTCTTCTAATGTCGACGTTCTGTCTCTGGTTAGACTATAATCGGAAACTACAATATAAAAACCGCTCTCATTCTCTCTCTATAAAATAAAAATTAGCTAATAATGGACGTTTTATTACAGAAGAATTGAACTTGGCAAAACCTTGAAGTCGATCTCCAACCACAGTATTGATGTATTTTCCATGTCACTCCCTAATGTTTTTATGTTTTTAATCGCTAGAGAAAGCCTCAAATTAATTTATTAGCATTTTTCAAATAAGATTCTAAACAGAGGACCATAAGACAGAAAGCGAAATAGTACCAAAAGTACAAACATCATAATAAAAGCAAGATAAATACCAATGATAATTGATTTCCTTTACCATTGTTTTTTCCTTCTTTGTTATTTCGGACATTCCATCAGAATCTTCAATTCTTAATACAAGCAAAGAAAAAAAGCTAGCGCCAAAGTGCTGAAACTATTCCTAAACCGCTGATAGCCAAGCCTCCATATGCTAAAAAATTGATTCCTAACATAGACGCACTGAGAGCCAAGCCTAAGCCACTTGCGATCATAATAGCTTCACCAATTCGTCTTTGATTTCTCATAAATAATGTATTGATATTAAATTGTCTTTGATTTCTCATAAATAATGTATTGATATTAAATTCCTTGACATGGCTTGTTCTATGTTTGCGTATTGAATATACCCCAAGGACGATAAACGCTATTCCCATGGCCAAGATAAAGTAATCTGCAAGTAATATTTTAGCCCAGACTTCATTAACAAGGCCGGCATAGATAAACAGAATAGCCAAGAAAGATAGTGCAATTCCTGTTATTGTTTCACCATTAATTGTTGCCATGATAATGAGATTTTCACAATGGGAGTATATAGTATTTTTCTAAGAAATAGTTATTCTCTGATAATTGACGATATATATATATAAAGTTGCAACTTTGTGTAGCTCAATTCCTCTGAAATACACTACGATATTTGCTTTGATTTCTTAGATATTGTTATAGTTGGTTTACAAGCTGATGAATTTATTGTATAACATTACTTTCAGTCCTGCTTCTACTTTCTGTGCTTTAAATTTCTTTGAAAGTATGTCTTCACCTAAAACTCTTTTTAATAAGGAAAAGACAATTTCTGCAATCATCTTCTACCTATATCCTTCAGCTGTTTCCATCTATCATATCCTAGTTTCTTGATAAGCAAGAAGACTCCGTTTCTTCTTAATGAACATCCCTTGGATCTGGTAGATGCATTTTTCCTAATACTAACAGCTGGTTCAGCATTTATGTCGTCCAGTATATTGAAGTTCTTTCTATTGTCATATATGCTTTATCTCCATCATATACTTTATCTATATCATGTCTTTTAGCTGATTCCTTTATTAGTTGACAAAACTTTTTTGGAATCATGAGCATTACCTTTTGTTATTCTCTGAATGATACTACCTTTTTATAGATTCTCCGTCTACAGCTATATGCAGCTTGATAAACTCTTTTTTCCCACGTATCCATTTCTTCTCCTCAATATAATCACCTTTCTTTTTGATATGGTTAAACCCGATGCATCGACTATCAGCATTATAGGCTTGTCATGTTCTTCTTCAAAACCTAATTTCCGACAGATGATGGTTTAATCTTTATAATCCTTCTCCTGATATGTGTAAATGTATTTCTTCAATCCTGATGTATTCAGATAGTCCTCTTACAATTCCTTGGACAGTTCTATAAGCAATCTTAAATCCAATCTTAATAAACGCTAGAAAATGGATGTAACTGTGTGAATATTCAAAGGGAGCTCCAACTTTTCCTTGATTCATTTTCTTAATCTCCTTATTTCATGACTTCAAAAAGCCAATATACATAAGTACACACATCCACGTTCAATCAATGATTCATTGTAATCATGCCAGGATTTGTTTAGTGGCATGAACTGATTCTAATATATCCAAGGTAATAATGCTACAAAGTAGATAGTAAATGAAAGCTTATAAAAGCATAGTGATAGCAAAGTTGTCGTTTTATAACGGTTATTAGAAATGCGATAAAAGATGAATTGAAAAACTCCTATGTGTTTTGATTATTTTTTCGGATTATCATTCTAAAAAAACATTCTATGAAAAGGTAAATATTTCAACCATTCTATATTTACATAAATGGGTATTCCAGAAAAAATTAAAGCCATCGAAGACGAGATTCATAAAACTCAGATCAATAAAGCTACAGAATTTCATATTGGTTTACTAAAAGCAAAAATGGCTCGTCTAAGACGTGAAATGAATGAAAATACCCATGGCAAGACAGTTTCTACTGGTGGAGAAAATACTGGTTTCGACGTCAGAAAGGCAGGTGACGCAACCGTTGTTCTCATCGGACTACCGAGTGTCGGCAAATCAACTCTTCTAAATACGTTGACAAATGCTAAATCCAGAGTTGCATCATATCAGTTTACAACTCTGACCGCGGTACCAGGCATTATGGAATATCGTGGAGCTAGGATTCAAATTTTAGACCTTCCAGGTATTATAGAAGGAGCAGCAGCAGGAAGAGGTGTAGGCAAAAGAGTACTTTCCGTTGCTAGGAATGCAGATCTTGTTTTGATAGTTCTAGACGTTTTTCAACCACATAATTTAGGAATTTTAAAGAATGAACTAGCCGAAATTGGGATTAAGATCGACCAAAAACCTCCAAACGTAATAGTTGAAAAGACATCTATAGGTGGAGTATCAGTAAATATTTTGGTTCCAACAAAATTAACACAAAATTTTATAAAGGAAATCTTGCGTATCTCTGGTATTCACAATGGTCGTATAACAATAAGAGAAACAGACTTAACTGAAGATCAATTAATCGATGTTTTAAATGGTAATAGGATTTATGTGAATTCTTTGACTGTATTGAATAAGATAGATCTTGTAAATCAGGGATTTGTAAGAGCGATTCAATCTAAGATTGGAAATAATTTTATTCCAATTTCTGCAGATGCAAATATCAATATTGATGCGCTGAAGGAGGCGATATATCAGAGGCTCGATTTCATCAGGGTCTATATGCGTCCAAAGAGAGGGGAAACAGACTACCAAGAACCAATGATAATCAGAAATGGTAGTACTATAGGAGATGTTTGTAGTAAAGTCCATCGCAATATGATAAAAGATTTTAGGTTCGCACATATTTGGGGAAGGAGCGCAAAATTCAATGGTCAGAAGGTCGGGTTAGACCATATACTCAGAGACGAGGATGTGCTGACTATAGTAAAAAAGATGAATACTATATAAATTCAGAATAAAAGTTCTAGTAAAAGTGAGATTCCATTTTTTTCATACACATTCGAGAGATTTTTTCATTTGTTTAATGAAGAATTTAATACACTCTATTTAATAGTGGAACCTAATTGCGATATATCATTTAATATCTAGCATAAAATAATACATGAAATTGCTGTCTTGTATGAAGCGCTCGATGTCAGGATTATATTTTGTATCATATATGCTATTAGTAAACTTTAGTCATAATATCGTCATATGAAGTGGCCAATAGCTCGCAAGTGGGGAGTAACTGACTGAATAGTAAGTAGTTGTATTAGTATAACTATTCACAAAGCACTTTAACTAGAACCCTTTTGCTCTGGCGACCGTCAAATTCGCCATAGAATACTTGTTCCCAGGGCCAAAGTCCAGTTTTCCTTGGTGATAGCAATAACAACTTCTCTTCCCATGATCTGACGCCTTAAATGAGCATCTGCATTATCTTCTCCTGTTCTATTATGTTGGTATTTATTCGTAGGTATATTGTGCGAAGTCTTCAAGCCATCTTTCAAAATCCTCATGCAAACAGGTTTCATCATCATTAATGAAAACGCTGGCGGTTATATGCATAGCATTTATTAAACATAGCCCCTCCTCGACTTTACTTTCTCGAACTATCTGTTCAATTCGGGGTGTAATATTGATAAAGGCAGATCGTGTAGCAGTATTAAAAGTAAGATATTTTGTTAAAAATCTCAATTCAAATCAATTCGGAGGACTTCCAGCAGTCGGGGATGAACTATCTCCCCTCTCGCTTCCGTCTGGTGCGGATGGTTCGGCATCTTTTTTTCTTTTTAGATGACTGAATAATAGTAGTGCCAAGATTGCAGCTATAATGATATAGTTAACTGGAGGACTTATCGCCCTTGTTATTAATCCAATACCTGGGATTACAAATGCGACCTTGCCAATATAATCTTTTTCTGTTATAGGAAAATCTACTCCAGGGATAGAAGAAGGATTAGCATCACCCTGTGTCCTGATGACTCTCTCTTCTTGAGAATCGATAGTAATATCTCTAATATCTGCAATCCTATGGACTATTACCCTATCACCTCCAATGGGCCTATGAAAGACTATAATATCACCAATCTTCAGACTTTCAAATGAGCCGCCATCTCTCACGATTAATACATCATCTACATTTAGGCTAGGCACCATACTACCACTAGACACTATATAGAATGGATTGGCAGTGTCAAAGACCAATCGGATAGCTAGCCAAACAATTGCAACTCCTATCGCAACGATTGCAATGTCTTTGATAACACTTGGAATTTTTGAACCACGTTTGTTTAGCAACTTTAAAACTATCATTTTTTTCGTTAGATAAACCTTTAGGTCTTTTTTGTTTAAAGATTATAAAAAAAAGATACACAAGTTGAACTGAATATATCTATAATATCTATATCATTTGTATATGTGAAGTACATATATCGTTACTCGGTCTTTTGTTCAAGACGCTAAACTTCTAATACAGTTACATAATGATGATATTTTGTTATTATCAAATCTCATAATTCTCTCCACGAACATAGAAATGGTATAAATTTTATTATTGAGGTCAGCTGGTCATTATCCTTCAGCAACTCTAGCGTCACTTCTTCAATTTTCTGGATATTCTAATGTCTTTTGAACAGACTTTTGCTTTTAGTGCATCCTGTTCTTTCATGAATTTAGATAGCGTAGCAACAACAATAACAATATCCTGTGGAGGATCATTACGTTTTTTTTGAAAACGACTCATATAGCTGTTTTCTTAGGTTCTTCTATCATGACACAAGAATTGAATCTAGTGATGGAGATATCTTAAATTTTTAGATATCAATTTGCAATAGAAATTAGAATTACTTAATAGAGTAGTCTGTTGGTATCAGTTTACTTGATTATTTTACATTTACCTGTATACAAATATTTTGATGCCTTCAGACAGTCCCTTCAGAGTGAAGCTCGACATTAACCAAATAGCAAGGCTGAGCATTAGCATACATTCCTATAGAAGGGAACAGAACAAGTCATTCATATAAGTTATAATTGCATTTGACAATCAAAAGATAAAAGTGATTCATTTGTTTATAATTGATAAACCTACAGATTATTGTTAGATAATGGCAGCTCAGTCAAATGCCTTCTCCGCATATTTTGCTTTTGCAAAATCAGGTGTAACTCTGAGTCTTCACTGCTGCCATCCATTTTGAATATTGCCTTTTTCATATTTAATGTGTTCGTCAATAGCTTGATTCGCAAGCAAATCTGCATTTCTATTTTTCGACCTAGGTACATGTTTGTATATAACAATTTGGAAGTGTTTCTCAAGATTAGATATTTCTCTAAATATGTTGCTTAGTTCCTTGTTTCTTACCTTATATAGGTTGGTTCGCTGATTAATGAGAAGTTGGCTATCTGACAGAATTGTAATACTATCATCCAGACCGAAAGCAATTTGCATAGCTTTTTTTAATGCTATATATTCAGCCTGATTATTTGTTTTATAGCCGACAAATTCTCTATGTTCCAATATTTTAGAATTTTCTTTGATTATTACAATTCCTATTCCAGATAATCCAGGATTACCTCGACTCGCACCATCGATATTAATAATTAGCAAGTATTATAAAGAAAACATAAAGTACTTTTATTAATCTAACAATCACCATGTCAAAGTTTCGCAAAATTATGACATAAACAAAATTGTACTATATATATAAAACAATGAATCATGCATAATTGTCTATATTAAGATGAAGGTATTGTGAACAGTCATGAGTATGACCTCATACTACAAATGCAAATAAAGTTTGATCATTATGAATACAAATTGATAATAATTAACTTTAACTTATAATTGTCTTATGTTGTCAACTTCAGAATAATAATAATATCAAGTTCTGGAAATGGTTATACTTTTCAAAAAGGTTGAGAATTCTTCTCCCATCCGTCATATTTATCTCAATAACGATCTTAACGGCTATGAGGTCAATAATATTATAAGTATTTTGAAAATTTCTCAATTTTATGATAATATTGGCTCATAGACATTTTCAACAATAATAATTTTGATAGCCATTGGTAAATTAAATTTATTTCCTGCAATAAACCAAATTGACTTAAGAATGAAAAGTACTAAAATCTCACTTGCAAAAAAATATTAATTTTGTCAATTCTTTTACGTGCGATCCAGATTAAAAGACGATACATTGCTAATATTTTTGGTCTTCTAGCCGGAATTTCAGATTTTCTTGACTCAGTTTTTCCCTGATATACTTTGTATTCACCTCGTCTGTAGTAGAATATGAACGATTAAAACTCTAATCCAAATCAATGGATCATTTAATGATAAAAATTTCATGACAGGTAACTATATAGTATCGCGATAATCGCAATTTCATTCTATTGTTATCAGAATGGCGCAATTGAAGTTCTTATTTTTCGTTCTAGGATATTCAAATTAAAAAGTATCCTATCATCACGTTTAACTATTATAGAATTTGGTTTTTAGTTATATCATCTATGATACATCTATGATATCCATCTTGTAAAGAACGCCAAAGTGAAAATCAGATAATTGAATTCATAGTATTATTTCTGGTAGTAATAGCTTTGTAAATTATTACATTAGAAAGAAAAGCAATAATAACATTTTTAGTGTTAGATATATTAGTTTTTGAGATGCCAAAGCGGAAGGTCAAAGAAGAAAAACCAAGGAAAAAAATAGGTAAAAAACAAATTCTATTACCTCCTATCATGGCAGGTGCCGCTACGCTCGTGGGTATATTAATAATGCAGTTTGTTCCCCCTCCGCCTGTTATCGACGTATGCTTGAAAGAACATGCCGTTGACACATTCAATGTTTATCCTAGAATAAAAATAATAGTAGACGAACAGACAAAACTGTTGCCTGACGATATAGGCAGACTTTTGAAAGACGGTAAAGAATGTTTGCATGTTATTCATACGGACGCTATAGGAGACACACTTCATATACAATATGTCAGGCCAGTCAGATTGACTGTAGATGACTTTATGAAAATTTATTCATATGATAATAGAACTATTTCAGTAATAGATAATTCCACAGGGATTCCAGAAAAACAAGTATTAAAAGTTCAAGACTTTAATATTGAATATTCATACTTTTCAGAACGAGGTGAATTCACAAGAGTATCCAAACCATCAGATCTGCCTCCCTTTACTAATGATTTGGTTGTAAGACTTAACTTAATATCTAAATAGATATAAATAGAGAAGGTTTTGCCCTTCATTTGATTCATTTGGCAAATAAAACCGCTGCAATACTTCGTGGAGACGGTACTGGTCGAGAATTAGTCGAGGCAATGATCAAAGTTTTGAGAGCATGCAATACTAAGATAGAATTAGTCTTAGCTGATGCCGGATCGGAGTGGTGGCAGGAAACGGGTGGTGATTCATACATTTCAGAAGAAGTTTGGAAATTACTTGAGGATAGTGATGCTTGTTTTAAAGGTCCTACTACTACTATCCCTAAACCAAATGCACCACGTAGCGTTGCCGTGAGTATTAGGCAAAAATTTGAATTATACGCCAATGTAAGACCTATAAAGACATATAAGAATGCTCAAAGGCAGCTTCATTTTATCTGTGTACGCGAAGCGACTGAAGGATTATATGCAGGAATTGAATTCAAAACAAGTGACGATTCTGCTATCGCAATTCGCAAGATAACAAAAAAAGGCTGTGAAAGAGTAGTAAAAAAGGGCTTCCAAGTAGCAAAGGATATGAATTTTCAAAAAGCATATGCGATTACAAAAAGAAATATATTAAAAGAAACTGACGGATTATTCTGGGCTGCTGCAGAGAAGTTTCAAAAAGAGTTCAAGAACATCGACGTTGAAGAGTATTATATAGATAATATGACACAACAACTTGTTAAGAATCCGGAGCGATTTAACAACAGCGTATTGATTAGTACTAATTTATTCATGGACATAATCTCAGAATGCGCCTCAGGACATGTGGGTTCTATAGGATGTGTATACTCAGGTAATTATGGCGACGATTATGCAATGTTTGAACCAGCGCATGGTAGTGCTCCAAAGTATGCAGGAAAAAATAAGGTAAATCCTGTAGCAACTGTCTTATCTGCAGCATTGATGGTAGACTATCTTGGAGAAAAAGATATTTCGAATGCAATTTTTAAAGCTACCGAGAATGTAATTGATGAAAATGTCTATGTTACATATGACCTAGGCGGAAATAGTACTCTTTCTCGAATGGCAGAAGAAATAGCAGACAGAGCATCCAAGCTTCTGAAAAAGTAACTATTAAAGTCAAGCAATATCAAAACTAATCTCAATGATATAAAGCGTCTCAAAAAATAACTTCCTTACTTTTACGATCCTCTTTTTTAAATTCATTTCTTTTATCAATTTGTCTAATTTAGAGCTATCAGACAAAGACGAAATGATTGTCAACATCTTACCTCGCTTTTGCAGAACCGAAACAGCAGAATGTATAAAATGTAAAGTAGCCTCTATACCTGTTGGCCCTCCATCTATAGTAATATCTTTATTTTTTTTATCGTGATCAGACAGATATGGAGGATTGCTTACAATAAAATCAAATTTAACAGCAAGGGCCGAAGTAGCATCGCAACATATTAGCGCACCGTTTTTTGGAAGATTATTTTTGTAATGTTTAAGCGACACGTAATCAACGTCTGTTCCAACTACACTATTGAAATTTTGAGAAAGGGTATTTAGTATTATACCAGATCCTGAACCTATTTCTAAAGCTAAATTACCACAATAATGTTTGGCACATTCCGCTAAAAAAAAACTATCTTCCGCAGGCTGGTACAATTTCTATCGAACCTACCAATTCCATTAATTCTGTAACACTTAACTGATCTATTTTTTTATCCTCGTACTCTATTTTGATGCCAAATTTTTTTGATAATAAAGATGCCTTCTTATTTCTTTGGGAAAATAAAAAGTTGAGATTACTAATAGTATTTTTTTTTATTGTCACAGATCTTGGAATTAACCTGATAACCGTTGACTCCACAGAAGGCTGAGGCTCAAATGCTTCTTTACTTACATTAAATAGCCTTTCTATGTTAAAACAATGTTGACTTAACACTGTAATTGCTCGATAATTTTTTTCTCCGGGCTTGGCTTGTAATTTATCAACAAACTCTTTTTGTGTCATAATTATAGCTCGTTTAAATTTTTGAAATGGCAACCATTGTAAAGCATCTCTACTTCTTGAGTAAGGAAGATTTGAGATGAAAATATCAAATTGCAAATCATAAATCTTGAAAATATCTGCATTTATTAACTTTAAATTCGAATGACAATAACAGAGACTACATGCTTTTTTATAAATTTCCCTGTCTACTTCAAAAGAGGTAACTAGTTTGGCACTTTTGCAAAGTTGCTTTGTTAAAACTCCACTTCCAGTTCCCGCTTCGTAAACAATCTCTTCTCTAGTAATTTGTGAAGCATCAATAATTCTTGATAAAATTCTATTATCTATGAGCGTATGCTGGCCAAAGGATTTTCTTTTTGACCATTTCATTTTCTAACAAACAGATTCATTCTAGCTTCGCCAGCAATTTCATCTATGATTCTTTTTGCTATAAGTTTTGCCGGATCTCTTAATCCAACTCTATTTTGAATATCTTCAAAGGATTCAAATCTTTTTTTGTCCCGCTCCTTGATTATAGTCATCATATATGTTTTCCCTATTCCCGGGATCAATTCGAGGGCGTGAATTCTTGGTGTTATTGGCTGAGACATATTCATATAATCTATGAACCTTTTCTCGTTTGCAATCACAATTGTTTCTACTATGTTTGGAAGTTCATTTTTCGCTGACTGTGAGATATTGTCATAATCCAATCTGCCAAGAACACTTATCACTTTATCTCGACCCTCGCGTCCAATATACACTCGCTCTCCAACTTCAAAACTCATATTTTGAACGCCAAGTAATTCCAACAGAGTTAAACGCTCCTCTCCAATGGCCTGAATGATTATGCCTTCTCTTCCTCTTACTGTATTTGATTTTCCTCTAAGCATAAAATCTAATATATAAGCATATTCCTCATATTTTCTTTGAAATTGCTGTTCTCCAGAACTAGACATGCTGCTGGTCCGGCTATCAGAGTAACCTGTCGGCGATGCTGACAATATACTTCCCTGTATATTTACTGATTACTTTTTATTTAACTTTCAGTACCCATTTTAAGTATATTTAGCATTTTTTCCAAAGTATCTGTAAGAATAAGTTTTTTCCATCCAAATGTGAATGCTCTTAGTTCTTCTATCGAACTAGGCAAGGCATTGACAATTTCTACTGCCTCTTCTTCTTTTAAGTCACATTTTTCAATTAGTTGGCTTACCATTCTGGGGGCAAGATTTGAATCTACCTTTGCAAACTTCCCAACATAGTCAAAAGTCCATCTTTGGATCTGGTCCATATCATCTGTCTTGACTGCTTCCAAGATTTCCTTTACCTGTGGAATCGTAATAATTTCTTTTTTGATTATATCTGTCATTTTCGGTTGTCCATTTCGGTAGTTAAGGGTTTAATATGATTAAGCTTCGTACACAAAAATTTTTGCTTCTCTCCTATCATTACAGCCAATTTTAATGTCCTTCTACCAACTTCTTCTACAATACCAACTTTTCCTTGGAATCTCCTGTGAGGAGTTGTATTATGTTCTGCCGGATCCACATCTACAATAACTTTATCGCCAACCTTATAATCAATAAGCAGATACGAAATTCCCCTAGCAGCTTTATCTTTAGTAAGAACAGATCGAGATTTTCTTCTAGTACCGTGTGAACTTGGCATGACAAATCCATTACCAAAGCCCTTAATTTAATATTATCTACTTAATTTTAAGACTTACTCTTCAGGATCTGCAACACCTTGTTCAGATAAAGTAAATAATACTTCTCGTTCCGGATGATAGGGGCTGTCGACCATTCTGGCTATTCGGTTCTTACCGGATCTTTTGAGATATACACGATATGTGCTGGTATGAGCTACTACATGCCCGCCAGTCGGCCTATACGCATCTCCGAAGATTGCATCGGGAGAAGATTGTATCTGATTTGTGGCCAAAACCGCAACCGCGTAAGTTTCTGCAATTCTTACCAGCATGTGCATAAATTTATTAAGCTTTTGTTGTCTTTCCGATAGAGTCCCTCGTCCAAGAAATTCAGCTCGGTAGTGTGCTACTGCAGAATCAACGATTAGCAATTTTACATTATTGCTATCAATAATGGCACCTGTTTCTTCGAGAATCAATTCCTGATGTGCGCTATTGTATGCTTTCGCAACAATTATGTTTTCTAGCGACTTGTAGGGATCCAAATTTCTTGCGTTTGCTATAGAAACTATTCGTTCAGGTCTAAACGTATTTTCGCTGTCAATATAAATTGCCTTGCCCCTTAGTCCTCCTTGCGATTTACTTTGTTGAACTAGTATACATAGAGTGTGACATATTTGAGTTTTGCCCGTACCGTACTCACCGTAGACTTCTGTTACAGATCTGGTCTCGATTCCTCCAACAAAAAGTTCGTCTAAATTCTTTGATCCAGTTGAAATCTTTTCTTCCTGTTTCCTTTTCTCATAAAGTTTGGTAGCTGTGACAAAGCTCTTGTCAATTATCCCCATTTCCTCCAATCTCATTCTCGCCTTGTTGCAAAGATAAATCGACTTTTCTATCTCCATTCCAGTAGCCTCAGCAATATCAGCTGGCCCTCGTACTATTAGATCTTTAAGAGATCTAAATCCAGACTCTACTAAACGACCTTTGGTGGCTGGTCCAATCTCATCGATACTATCAAGCTCAAAAGAGTCTGTCTGGTGGTCATCTTCTTGCAAGGCTATAATTCAAACTAATGTGGCTACTAATTAGTTTTGAGGCGAGTCTCTGTTTTAAAATGATAGAATAGAAGAATTCACATAGTTTTCTTTAATCCCTTATTGAAGATTCATTGTGATGGTTTATTCTAGTATAATCTCACAAAATATATTATAGTAATAGTAATTTTATTTCTAAAAGTATTAACAGATATATCATAATTAAAATTGTAATTGCATAAACTTTGACACTTTAAACCCTGACAACAATCTTAATTAGATAGCCTAACAAAGTAAAATGGAATGTGATAGAAAGTCATATTAGCATCATATTTAGCATTCCAAGACGATTGATTGAATTCCAATCGAGCATTAATGGTACAAAGCAATAGAAGAGACTTTAAATGTTAATGTAACGATTAAATAAAGAATTCACCTCAGTTTCCTTGTTAATAGCTATTGGTGTATTAATTGATTGTTGACCTGAATCTTGATGGTAAATATGTCATAGTGATAGGTGGTGGCACCGAAGGTGTAAGAAAGGTACGTGGACTTTTAGGCCAGAACTGTAAAATTATAGTTATTAGTAACCGTTTTAATCGATATTTGCTCAATCTAGATAAAGGTGGCAAGATACAAGTTGTTAAGGCCAAATTGAAAGATGCCAACATACTTGATGATTACAAAAATCCATTTCTGATTTTAGCTGCTACTAATGATAAATCTCTGAATCGCAAGCTTGTTGACAAAGGCCGTCAAATGGGTTCATTTGTATATGCTGCCGATGATCCTCTCTATAGTGACTTTTCCTATGCCTCCATCATTAATATTGAGGGAATAATGCAGGTTGCTATATCAACCTCTGGTAAGAGTCCTATAATGGCACGAAAAGTTAGAATAAAAGCTGAACGGATTTTAAGAAGAGTAATCAAAAGATCAGATATCGAAAATACAAAATTGCAGGAGTTTGCACGTATTGCTGCAAAACCAAAGATTAAAACTGTTGATAAGAGAAAGGAATTCCTGTATTCACTTATCCATGACGAACAAATTCAGAACCTTATTAAGGAGGACAGATTTGAAGATGCTAAAAGCACAACGCTAAAGCTATTGGAGAAATGGGAGAATAAGAATAAATAATGACATTATCATCTAGCATGATACAATCGTTACAAGTAATCAATGCCAGGGTAACCTTCAGAAATGCTCCTATTCATCTTCTTGAAAAGTTTGCCTTCATTGACATCGATTATGCGTATAAAAAGATTCTAGAAAATTGTAACATTAGAGAATGTGTTATCGTTCAGACATGCAACAGGGTTGAGGTTTTCGCTGCTGGCACAGGTCCTTATGAAAAAAAATTGCTAGAAGTTTGGGGTTCGATAGTTGGCCTACCAGTTGATGAAATAAAAAACACCGCCGAAATTAGCAAAGATAGAGATGTTGTTCTTCACTTGCTGAAACTGGCATCAGGACTGGACTCATTAGTGATAGGGGAAGATCAAATACTAGGTCAGGTAAAGCGAGCATTTGACTTTGCTAATAAAAAACATTATGCCGGTTCTAATCTTTTGGTTATGTTTGATAGGGCAGTAAAAGTCGGTAGCAAGGTTAGGACTAGCACTTCTCTCAATAAAGGAAGTATTTCAATTGGATCAATCGCAGTTAATCTGGCAGAAGAATACTTCGAAAATCTAAAAAGTAAAGGTATTATACTTATAGGAACAGGAGAGGGTGCAAGTCTAGTAGCCAAGTCATTAAAACAACGAGATATTAATTTTCTAGTTACAAGCAGGACATTTCAAAGGGCTAAGTCATTTGCTGATACTGTAGGAGGTGAGCCTACTCCATTTGAGAAAGCACTCGAAATATTACATGAGATTGATTTAATTTTTGTTTCTACTACAGCGCCGTATTACTTAGTTACATATGATAGGATTGAAAAGGCCATGAGTAAACGGGAAAATGGAATGATGATTTTAGACCTTTCAAATCCAAGAACTGTAGAAGAAAGAGTTGCATCAGTAAGTAAAGTCAAATTGATAAATATGGATCAAATAGCAGAGATAGTAGAAAAGAATACACGTTCTCGCAAAAATGAAATTGGTTCAGCCGAGAGATTAATTGATATCGAAATGAATTCTATGCATACTATGTATAAGAGAAAAAAGGCCGACCCTATTGTCGATTCTGTTTTCAAGAACGTAGATACTATAAGAGATCGCGAACTCAAAAAAGCATTTTCTATTTTAGGAAAAAAAATAGGACCCGAAGAATCCAAGATAATCGAAAAACTTTCATATGCTATTGTTGAAGGGATTCTTTCTTCTCCAATGAACAACCTTAGAAAAGAGATGGAAAAGTATAATGAAAAAGAAGATGATTTTATGAAGCTCATCATAAAGCTGTTCAGCTATGAAAACAAATAATAATAGTGGAAATATTGGATTTCCAACTGTTAGATTGCGTCGTTTAAGACGGAGTCCTGCAATTCGTGATATTTTGCAGGAAACTCGCCTTTCGGTCAAGGATCTAATTTGTCCAGTATTTATTAAAGAAGGAATTGAAAAAACTCAAGTTATCGAATCGATGCCTGATATACGAAGAATACCTATTTCCAAGGTAATCAAGAATATAGAGTCAATTGCTGACCTCGGGATCAGAGCAATTCTTCTTTTTGGCATTCCATCTTACAAAGATGACAATGCAACTTCTGCCTTTGATGATAAAGGAATTGTACAACAATCTACTGATATTATTCACAAACACTTTGGAGACAGTATTGCCATTATTACAGATGTATGTTTATGTCAGTACTCCTCCCACGGTCACTGTGGCATAATAAAGAATCAAAAAGTAGATAATGATAGTAGTATAGCCACTTTAAGAAAAGTTGCTGTTAGTCATGCAGGTGCTGGAGCAGATTTTGTTGCTCCATCGGCTATGATGGATGGTCAAGTAAAGGCTATTCGTGAAGGTCTGGATGATGCAGGTTTTTCTGATACTGGAATTATTGGATATTCTGCAAAACAAGCATCGCCACTTTATGCTCCCTTTAGAGATGTAGCCCATTCAACGCCAGAATTTGGCGACAGAAGAAGTTATCAAATGCCAACTAGCAATGCTAGGGAAGCGCTTCGAGAAATAGAATTTGATATTAACGAAGGTGTGGACATTATAATGATAAAACCTGCCATTCCATATCTGGATCTTATTTATCAAGCTAAGACTACGACTACTCTGCCTGTCTGCGCTTATAGTGTCTCTGGAGAATATGCTTTGATCAAAGCAGCAGCAGAGGAAGGATGGATTGATGAAGATGCTGTAATGACTGAGTTTTTAACATCTATAAAGAGAGCAGGCGCTAATATAATAATTACTTATTACGCAAAGCAAATGGCCAAATTACTAAATGATTGATTTTATGTCACACGATACAATTATAACGTTTTGTAGGCAAGAACTCTACTATTAGATGCTTAGCAGATCAGAATCTTTGTTCAATAGAGCAAGGAATGTAATGCCATATGGAGTTAACAGTCCTGTACGTTTTTATGAACCGTATCCATTTTTTGCAGTTTCTGCCAATGGTAGTAAGATTGTCACAGCTGATCATGAAATATTTATTGATTATTGTATGGGATATGGTGCAATCTTACTTGGTCATGCTCATCCTACGGTAACCGAAACCGTAAAGAATCAACTCGACATTGGAAACCTCTATGGTGTCCCGACTGAAAAAGAAGTAAAGCTGGCCGAACTGATAAAAGAAGTTGTTCCTTGTGCCGAGATGACAAGGCTTGTAAATACAGGCGCAGAGGCAACTATGAATGCTATTAGATTAGCACGTGCATTTACAAAGAAGAAAAAAATCTTAAAATTTGATGGTTGCTATCATGGTTCTTATGACTATGTCTTGGTAAATGCTGGCTCGGGTGCTGGAGGTTTATCGCTCTCTGACGGCAGCCTAGAAGAGGCCACATCGCAGACTCTGGTAATTCCTTATAACGATTCCGAAGAATTAGATCGAGTAATAACTAAGAACGATGATATTGCCTGTGTCATAATAGAACCAATATTTGCAAACATGGGCCTAATATTACCAGAAAAACAATATCTCAATGACGTCAGAAAGATAACACATCAAAATGACATTATTCTAATATTTGACGAAGTTATAACTGGATTTAGACTTGCTCTAGGCGGTGCTAGCGAATTCTTTGGAATTAAACCTGATTTGGCAACACTCGCTAAGGCAATGGGAAATGGTTTTCCTATAGCAGCAATTGCTGGCAAGAAAGAAATAATGCAGCAATTGGCTCCACTAGGTGGAGTATATCAAGCAAGTACATATGCTGGCAATCCGGTTTCTGTTTCAGCTAGTATATCTACCATTGAAAGTCTGATTATTGCAAAGAATGAAATATATCCAAGTATCGCCAAAACTTGTGATTCTTTAATTAATGGAATTAAAGATGAGCTAGAAGATGCCAAACTGAACTTTACGCTAAATACGATCGGATCAATGTTTCAATTGTTCTTTACAGGTGAAAAAGTAAATGATTCCAAAAGCGCAAAGAAATCTAATACTAAAAACTTCAGGCTCCTATTTGATGAATTGCTGAAGAAAGGTATTTTCATTCCCCCTTCTCAATTTGAGACCTGTTTTATTTCCTCTTCCCATAGCGAAGACGATGTATACAAGACTATAGAATTCTACGGCGATGCATTACGCAAAATAAAAGAAAGCTCATGACCATCAGTTTAAAGGTAGGTACAAGAGGGAGCAAACTTGCTGTAGTTCAGACTCAAATAGCAGTAGCCGCATTACGAAAATCTAATCCTTCTATTGAATGTGAAATTATTACAATTACTACCAAAGGTGATGTAGACAAGAGACCCATATTTACAATTGATGAAAAGGGAATTTTTGAAAAAGAGTTAAATGACGCGGTAATGAAAGGGAGTATTGATTTTGCTGTTCATAGTTTGAAAGATCTTCCGTCTGATCTTAACGATGAGCTAATCCTTGCATCGATACCAAAACGAGCAAGACCTAATGATGT